>JAGHBI010000032.1 GCA_021161055.1 Candidatus Iainarchaeum sp.
GAATAAATTTGTTCAGCTAAGGGAGCAGGCAAGAGAGATTGAAATAGAGCTTGAGAAGGTGAAGGAAGCGCTGTTTGAGTACGCAAAAAGAAAGGGTGTTGAGATCATTCAGGGCTCTGACTACAAAGCGAGGGTGAAGATAACCAAAAAGGTGAAGCTTCCAAGGAAAAGCGATCCTGAGAGGAAGGAATTGGAGGAATTGGTGAAAGAAAACAACCTGTGGGAAAAAGTTTCTAGTTTGGATACAAGGCTTCTTTTAAGGCTTCTTGAAAAAGGCGCTCTGCCTGAAAGCATAGCTGAGCAAATAAGAGAATTTGAACGCTTGGAGGAAGAAAAAAGGGTGTACTTAAGTAAGGTAAAGGAAATGTTTGAATAGTGAACTCCTATAAAATAAACGAGTTCAAACAGAACCAATGAACGTTAATTTTATTAATCAGAATTTTTCTTTTTTTGAAAAAAGCCAGGTGGTTTGAGTGCCAGCGCAGAGGAGAAAACCAACAGGCACCGCCAGCATGAAGAAGGCTTCTCGAAAGCGCTTGCGAGCGGTGAGGGAAACAGCGAGGAAAACGCGCAGGCAGAAAGTGATAGAAGAGCGTGGCGTAGAGTATGAGAAACTTCCGGTTGAAATGAAGAGAATTGTGGATGGAATTTTGGCGCATAGAGGTTCCTTACCTATAGAAGTTCTTATAGTTGCCGTGGGTGCTGCTTATGATATGTACAATGTTTCTCAGGATAGCAAATCAAAACCGATTGGCGCAATAAGCGCAGGAGCTTTTGCCGCAATAGATCACTTAGTTTCGGATCTGTACATTAGAAAGGCTGTTAAAAAACTTGAACAGCTGGTAATGGAATCGGATAATGAAAGAATAGCCCTTTTACGAGCAAAGTATCCTTTTTTCCTAATTGATCGGAAAGGGAACCTCATTTTCACAACCAGGCGGAGAATTCTTAAGCTTTTCGGGAGGCTGCGAGGAAGAACTCTAAAAGGTGGATTGCGAAGAGCTTTTCCATCACCGGAGCAGGTTATGAGGAAACAGAGAAAACTTCTCGAAGAAGCGAAGCGCAGGGAAACGCGGTAAATATTAATGTTATGAATGAGGCTTCACAGGGCGTGCTGGTTTTCGCGGAGGGAATATGTGAATAAAACCTTTTTGAGTGGGATGAATTTTATTTTAAGCTTTGCAGTTCTTTCCACCTTTTCTTCTCCATCATAAATAACAGCTGCTTCACTTATTCCGAATTTTTCCATAAACCATGTAAGGTTTTTCAGCTCTTTCATGGAGACTTCTTCCTTCGCCTTAACCTCTATTGGAATAAGCTTTGCATTCTTCTTCAGGAAATCAACTTCTCTGGTTCTTTCTCTGAAGTACTTATCCAGATTCAGCGCATGCATCACAAGGTTTTCGTATATCCGGCCTTTCTCCAGTTTGCTGAAATATGCGAAAGAGAGCGCCGGATGGAATGCATAAACTTTTGGCATCTTTCTCGATTCCGCCATTATGGATGGTCTGTAGTTCTTCACAATTTTTATAAGCTTCCCAAATTCCAGATAATGAACGTGTTCCTTCAATGTTGATTTGTGCACGTGGAACTTCCTGCTGAGGTCATCTATATTCAGTACCATCCCGCTATTTTTCAGGAACATTTCAGATAGGCTTTTGAGAAGGTTTAGGTTGACGTTCTTGAACACCTCGGGTATATCCAAAGCGAGCACCTTTTCTGCAACAAGCTCTCTCACGTATTCATTCACTTTTTCTCTATCCTCAAGTTTTACGATTTCGGGGAAAGGTTTCTTTATATAATCTTCAAATATTGCATCGAGGTGTGAGCTGTAGAGCCTCATATTATCCATTCTTTTTTCATAATAAAGTTCCGCGTACTCCTGCAAGGTAAGGGGCGTGACCTCTATTTTGAAATGCCTGCCTGCCAGGTCCCTTATTGCATTTTTTTCTATCATCAAACTTGCAGAACCGCTAACACACAGCTTTATGTTAGGCAGGCTGTCATATAGCAGCTTTACTTTAGAGCTCCAATCGCTGAGTTTTTGTATCTCATCAAGGAACAGATAGACTTTTTCATTTTTCCAGTCGACCTTCGTGAGCTTCTGGTATGCTTTCAGTATTTCAATCGGCTCATCCACCCTTTTATCGAATGAGAAATACAGTATATGCTCAGGGCTTATGCCTTTCTTCAGAAGTTCATCAATCAACTGGTAAATAAGGACTGTTTTGCCGACCCTTCTCAGGCCTGTAAGCACCGGTATCTGCCTGTGGTTAAAAAAGACCTCTTTAATCTCTCCGAAGACCTTTCTCCGGTAGGGCTTTGCCTTTTCCTTGCTTATCTTTCCCTTTTCCCACCATTCATTCTGAATAATCAATTCTTCCATATAAGCTCTCATGGAGAACGAATATTTAAACTTTTCGGTCTGATTTTTAACTTTTAATTCATCCATTAAAATTCGTTCTTGCCTTTATTAGGTCGCCGTGTTTTCTTAGCCACCTTTCATACTTCTTGTAATCTGGGCAGTATTTCTGCACTGTCCGCCAGAATGCCTTTGAGTGGTTGTTGTGCTGTATATGGGCAAGCTCGTGCACAACTATGTACTCAACCACTGCTTGCGGCGCGGCAATGAGGCGCCAGCTGAAGGAAAGTACTTTGCGTGGAGAACAGCTGCCCCATTGCATCTTATTGCTTCTCACAGAAATGCGTGAGAAGGAGAGGTTCATTTCACTGGCCTTTTCCCTGACCAATCGTTCCAGTATTGAACGTGCAAACTTTTTGTAGAAGGCGCGGATCGCTCTCTTAGCTAAATCTTTCCTTCCGATGGGAACCTTTACTATGAGCCTTCCAGCGCCTGGTTTTGCAGTAGCTCTTTTCCTTTCGGATTCGATTATTTCTATTGGCACCTCTCTGCCTAAAAATAGTATATAATTGCTCTTCTCTCTGGCTTTTCTTGCGATCTCCTCTGCTTTCTGTACATTCCTCAGAATCCAGCGTTTCTTTTCCAGAAGAAATTTTTCTATATAAGGGAATGGAATATTTCTGCGAATGGGAACAACTACTTCGAGCATCGCATTGCTGTTTATCTGCAATTGCAGGTGTTTCGCTCTTTTGCTCTTTCTGATAATGTACTGAATAGGCTTTGAATCTATTACAATCGAATTCCTCTCCGGGAAATTATCGTTTGCTGTCAAGTATTTTTCACCCGCGTTTATAGTGAAATATAAAGAGGAATATAGCGGCTATTTTCATTGCGTCGACCTGATTAAATAATACTAATTCAATTGATAAAAATATTTGCAATTGTTATGTATAAGATAATTTTTAGGCTCGAAAACATCGATTGGATTCTAAATGTTATGTTTATTGCCTATTCTTGCAGGAGGCCATTCTGCAGCATTCTGATTCTTTTTAAAAATTCGCGCGTTTGCTTTAGAACATAACAAAAACATAACCAAAAGGTTTAAATATAAGGTATGCAGAAATATATTATAAGCTGGAACTAGCTTGGTGAGCCTATCCCGTTTTCTCAGCTAGTTCGGCGTGAGCCCTTGGGAAGCTTGTCTTCCCCCTCATTTTCTTTCTCCGCAGATGTACAATCGCTAATTATAAAAAGGCTACTGCACTTCTTTTGAATTAGGTATTTATGCGCTGTGAAGTTTGCGGAAGAGAGACGCCTAAATTGATACGCGCTGAAATTGAAGGCGCCGAACTTATGGTATGCAATGAGTGCGCAAAGCTTGGTAAGGTGCTACGAACTCATGAGAAGGCACCTAATGCGGTGTATATGCCCAGAAAAGAAACAGCGCCGCTTATAGAACCGTTCGAACTTATTGATGATTTTGGAACGGAGATAAAGAAAGCCAGAGAGAGGCTTGGCTTGACAAGGGAGCAGCTTGCAAAGAAGATTTTTGAAAAAGAATCTGTGCTGCAGAGGATCGAAGCGAATGAACTCGAACCAAGCGATGAACTTGTTTTGAAGCTTGAAAAGGCCCTGAACATAAGGCTTAGGGTATAGTGATTCTAATGGATGTTATGAATGGGCTAGGCACATTGTTTAGTCTGCTTCTTGCTCTGATTATTTTTGTTCTCGGTTCAACTTATTTAATAAAAAGGTTTTCAGGAGTCGAAACTCATTATGTTTATGCTCTGTGGCGAATTGAACGGTTTAGAAGATTCATTGCAAGGCTTGCATGGTTGGGAAAGCCTGTTGATGTGCTGGCCAAAATTGGTGCAGTGATTGGTTTCGGCGTTCTTGCCGGTGATTACCTCTTTATGCGAAAGGGAAAAAAGGCTTTTCGAGTGCTTGCTGCTTTTCTAACTGCATGCGTTCTTTTCATCCTTTACAGCATTACAATGCGCGTTCTTATAGTAACTGCGCCAGCCACGCGAAGCTTCGATACCTTCTTCAGCATCATTTTTGCAGTCTTTGGAATTTCTGGGTTTGGAATATTTTTGCTTGTTATAAATGCCACGCATATAGTGCAAAACATGCTTGCAGGAGAAACCGCATGCCCCGGGATCGCGCCACTTTTGCCGGGCGTTGCAATTCCAAAGCTTCCTTTTTTTATTCCGTGGTATGGTTGGATTGCGCTTATAATTGCGATGATTGCGCACGAAGGTGCTCACGGAATACAGGTGCTTAAGGAGAAACTCGAGCTGAAGAGTGCAGGCTTGCTGCTTGTTGGAATCCTTCCATTCGGCGCATTTGTTGAACCTGATGAGAGCAAACTGAAAGCAGCAAAGCCGGAAAGGAGGATCCTTGTTTATGCTGCGGGCCCAGCAGCCAATCTTCTCTTCATAGTAATATTCTATCTGATGCTGGTATCGTTCGAAGCGGCATTCTATAATCCTGTATATGAGAACTACAAAGAGGCATACTTTGCCACTGTTGAAGGGGTTGTTATAGAAAGCGTTCAGGAAAAGATTCCATTCTGCAATAACCCAAAAGCCCCTGCTTATGGCATATTAAAGCCTGGAATGCGGATAATAGCAGTAGATGGCAGACTTATACATAACAGATTCGAATTCCTAGAGCTCCTGAGTGAGAACCGCTTCAAAGAACGCACTTTCACAGTAAAGGATGGTAATGTAATAAGGAAAATTACAATATTGCCTGATCAGGAGCTCGGCAGTTTCGGAATAATTGTGAAGGATATCCCAAAAAACAATGCTTCGGTAGATGAAAACTTGGTAAATAACCTTGCACTGGTTTCGATAATAAGGAGCTTTATAGGGGTCTGCCTTTTGCTCTCATTCCTTCTGATGTTTGCAAATTTCCTTCCTGTAATCCCCTTTGATGGTGGCCACATCGCAGCTGATCTCTACGCATACTACTTCTTTGGTGGAATCAATAAGCGCACCAAAAAGCGTGTGGAAGATTTTATGCTCAAAGTATTCCTCGTAATCGCCTTCTTAAGCATACTGCCTTTTTTCATATAACTGATTCAATAAAAAATAGAAAAAAGAAAAAGAGAGGTGAGGCTTAGCGAATGAATTCTATGCCCAAGTCTTTTACTAAGCCTGTGCTTCCTCTCGCTGCCTTCATATTCGCTGCAGGTCCTTTTATGTATGGTGAAGTAACTCCTGTAAAGATGCTTATCACTTCAAGCTTGTTCTCGAACGTTGGATCAACACGAGCACCCCATATTACCTGTGCCTTTGGATCTATGCGCTCTGTGAGCAATTCGCCAACAGCGTTCGCTTCACCAAGCGTTAACTCCGGGCCGCCGGTAATGTGTATCAGTGCACCTGTAGCTCCTTCTATATTCACATCGAGCAACGAATTCTTCAATGTGTCTTCAACAACTTCATTCACTCTATCAACGGATTTGGATTCGCCAACAGCTATTACGCTCAAACCCTTATTGCTCATAACAGCTCTGACATCTGCATAGTCAAGGTTTATCAGCGAAGGCTGTGTTATTGTTTCTGTGATTCCGCGAACGGTTCTTGCAATTACCTCATCAGCAACCTTGAATGCATCCTGAATCGGCAGATTGGGCACGAGTTCAACAAGTCTGTTGTTGTCTATAACAATTACAGTATCTGCTGTCTCCTGAAGCCTTGTTATGCCGCCTTCAGCTTTCTCCAGCCTTGCCTTTTCGAGCGCAAACGGATATGTTACCATTGCAATTACTATGGCTCCTTGCTCCTTTGCGATCTCCGCTATTATGGGCGCACTGCCCGTTCCTGTGCCACCGCCCATGCCGGCAGTGAGGAAAAGCATATCTACGCCAGAAAGTACCTCTTCAAGAGCATTTCTTGATACTTCAGCAGCTTTAGCGCCTATTTCAGGATAACCACCGGCACCTAAGCCGCGAGTAACACTCTTTCCAATCAGAATCTTTGTTATCTCATCCGTTATTAGCGAAAGGTGCTGCTTATCGGTATTTACCGCTACAAGCCTTGCACCCACAATGCCCATATTGGCAAGCCTGTTCACAGTATTGCAGCCAGCACCACCAGTACCAACTACCATTATTTTCGGTGTGCCGAACTCCTCCAAAGTGTCCTCCTCTACAACACGCCTTTCAATCGCGTTCTCTATAATACTTTTCATCCACCTCACCTCTATTTTTTACAAAAAAGC
>JAGHBI010000086.1 GCA_021161055.1 Candidatus Iainarchaeum sp.
GAGTATAAGAATTATTTTCTGCAAACAATTTAAAATTTATAAGAAACTGTTACAAACCAGATAATTTTCCAGCAACCAAGCACAATAACATTTAAATATTAATAACCCCTAAACTATTTAGTTGCTTTTGGGTGAGTTCTATGAGAAAGGAAAGAGTTTTTGTTGTGAGCGAAAGAAATCTGAAACTTGTCAGGTTTATAGGCTCCTTTATGGTTTTCGGTGCTCTGATAATGATTCTTTACTCAGCAGCGCTGATGTTTGAAAGCTGGAATGCGGTGAAGCACTACAGCGCATGCATGGACAGTGCAAAGGCAGATTATGCATCAATGAAAAAGCTTGCATCTGCGGAGCAAGCAAGCGGCGTTTCCGAGCTTGAGGTGCTTGCACAGCTGCGCTATATGGAATGCAGAGAATCCCTGTACAAAACAACAGGCATATATCCCTCCAAGGTCCAAACAGAGCTGAGCATTAAGCAGACATTCATAGCATTCGTTAAACCTCTAGCCTTGATGTTCTTCTGGGCTGTTGTTTTCTTCCTCGGCCTGATACTATACAACTGCAGAAGGCTCAGCATTTCCATGGAAGAAATAAGCCATGCAGAAGCAAAGAGGGAAAGGCACAAGGCTTAAGGAAGCTCAATAAGCTTTGTTTTCTTGGGCATTCTCTCTATTTTACCCAGTTTTGCACCCACAACGCACTGAACATTTGCTCTTTCTGCAGCTTCCGCAAGCCTTTTTGTTATTATTCCATCGAGCACTATGAGCTTTGCATTCTTGAACCGTTCCATATTCTTCAAAAGCTCACGCACCTCCAATGTTGCCAGCTCATTCATATTCCTGTCGAATACCTTCGCTTTCAGTGTCCCTCTCAGAGATTCCATTAATGCCCTGTAGATATCCAGTTCAGCCTCTTCGCGTGTTTCTTGCTTAGCTGCAGTTCTCTCTGTTTTCATCTCATGCAACGGAACTTTCTTGCGCAATGCCATCACTATTTCCTTCCTTGTGAGCTCTTCAACCTCTTTTCCCTCTGGGGCTCTTGCTACGTAGTCGACCTTCGCCAGCTGTGCGAGCTTTCTCAGTATAAGCTCTCCGCCTCGATCACCATCAACGAAGGCAATAACCTTCTTTCTGTTACAGAGCTCCACAATGGTTGGTGAAATCTTGGAGCCATCCATGCCTATTACATTCCTTATATTGTTCTTCAACAGCGTTAAAACATCAGCTCTGCCTTCAACCACGATTATGGTATCGCTGCTTTCAACCTCGTCGCCAGCCGGCAGCCTATCCGGACCGTATTCTGTAAGCGATGCTGCCCGTACGCGTTCCTTTACAACCCTTACGAGTTCCTCTGTTTCCGGTATCTGTTCGTGCATGACCCTTTCAAGCAATTCCTGCGCTCGCTGCACTATTTGTTCACGTTTCCACATGCGCTTATCCTTTACGCTCACAACCCTGAACACCGCATCACATGGCCCTACCTTGTCAACTGTTTCTATTGTTGCGCCGATTATGCATGTTTCCACAATATCCAAAGAGCTCGGAACAATAAGCTTTCCTGTGGTAATGCCATTCTGCACAGTTGTTGTTATCTCTATTCTGCCTATCTTTCCGTTCTTCTGCAATTCCCTCAAATCAAGGTCCTCACCAAGTAGACCCTCGCTTTGACCAAATATTGCACCAACAACATCGTGCTTATCCACAACACCCTCAACCTTAAACACAGCATTTATCTCATATTTAGTGGAATTTATGTATGTTTTCGCCATACTTTCACCTCTATGTTTGTAGAATTAGGCAATCGATGATGATATTAAATAAATGAGCATGATGATTGCCTTTTATTTATATTTTTTAACCAGAAAATTTTTAAAGCACTATGAATTAATAAGCTTCCCCTATTTTTAATATAAAATGAGCAAATACAGAAAAGGTGCCAATGCCGAACGCGAGCTTCTGCAGCTCCTGCATAGAGAAGGTTATGCTGTTGTAAGGGTTGCAGGTTCCGGAGCATCAAAGCTGCCTGCACCAGACTGCCTCGCTCTTAAGAAAGGTATGCAGTTCGCGTTCGAATGCAAGGCATGGAAGGGCAACTACCTCAGCATTTCAAAGGAACAGATGCAAAGCTTGCTTGCCTGGTCCAAACAGGCAGGAGTACCTGTCTATATCGCATGGCGCATCCCGCGCAAGGGCTGGCTATTTATCGAACCAAACGCATTTAAAGAGGGTCCAAAAAGCTATTCCATAACCCTAAACACCGCTACTAGCAAAGGAAAGCCTCTAAACGTTTTCATAGGAAAACAAAAACAGCTTGGAGTTAAATTATCGAAGAGCCAAAGAACATAGTGGTGCCTGTTATTGCAATCGTTATTATTAATATTAGAAGGTCCATTGTAATATTCTGGAACTGTATTAGGAGCAGGTAGAGAGCTGTTATGTAGAAGGCAATCCCACCTAAAACAAGCATAAGCGCAACCCACTCGTTTTTTGTTCCAAGCCTGCGCATTCGCATTTCCTTCACTTCTAGCCTCAAATCAGCAAGCTTTTCCTCAATACTTTTTATTTTCTCTCCTGCGCTCTCACTAACATCATGCAATAGTTTAACATCCCTTCTGAGGTCTTCGCGTGCTTCAGAAATGGCTGATTTAATATCGCCCTTGAGCTTGCTTTCAAGGTCCTCTCTTATTCGAATAAGCGATTTATCAATATATGTCTGAAGCGCGGGCATTTCATTCTGAAGCTGTTCGCGAACTATTTTCCCAATCTCCGCCTGGAGCAACGCGAGCGTATCAGCCTGCGATACCGCAAGCAACCTCCTTGCCTGATTCTCATTGAGTCCCATTTCAAGCAGAGCCTTTACTATCGCCTCCTCGCTTTCACCGGCACGTAGCATCTCCTGAATAACCCTTATTACACTCGCTTCCTTCCCCTTCTTTGTGTTTGGATCTCCTTTCACATATTCCACCTATTTTATTTCAATGCTTTCGGTTATTTTCTCCCTGAAAAGTTCTCCCGTTATGCTGAAATTCAGTGTTGCCATGCCCCTCTTCACAGGTGTAAATTCATAAGGAACACTCTTGCATTCCTGCGCCTTCACACCTATTTTTACTATTTTGTTTTCCTCCTTTAAAAAGCTTTGCTCATGCGATTCCTCGACCTTCACAAAGAAATCCTCATTGCTTTTATTACACAGCTCGAGAAATACTCTAAAGCGCTCCCCTAAGACAGCCTTTTCATGGGTCACCTTTACCGAAAGCATTGTGCTTTTACGCTCCTCAAGAACAATCTCTCTTTTCGCTTCTCTGTGAAAAGGTGCCCTGGCAATAACCATATTTATTTTTCTATCCACAGGAAGCACTATCCTCACAAGCTCTGCAGGCTTCAATTCATCTATGCAATCGATAATACTGCCATCCTGCGCACTGACCACAATATTATTTATCACATGGCTGCTTTCATTTTTCAGATAAAGCTTATCCTCAATTATTTCAAATTTCAAACCAGGTGCGAAAAATACAAGGTATGCGATCAGTGAAAGGTATGCGATAAATATAAATGAAAATATTATCAGTGCACGCTTCTTCCGCTCCTGCATCTTACCACATTATAGAAGCCATCGAATATTTATATTCCTTTCTTTATAAAAGTTTCAGGTGACTCAAATACCTATCTATTCTATCGGATGGTGCTGGCCCAACACCAAAGCACGTTGCTGTGCCCGGCCTCACCTGCGTTAAACCGGCATCTTTTATAAGGACAGCTGGCAGCTCAGCTTTCACTTTTCTGTATAGTTCCATAAGCTCCTTTCTGTTTGCAACCTTCAGAACAATCTTTGCTTTGCCGCTTTCTTCCCAGAGAGAGGCCCACTCAGGCCTTTCCTTCCGTGTTTTTTCAAAAGCCTCGAGAGAAGCATGCGCCACCTGTGCTGCAAGCTTTCCCTTACCCATTCCAAGGTCGCTTCTTATAACTATAGCCTGCTTAATCCTTTCCATAGAATCCATATATAAGGAAAACCTTTATATTTAAAATCAATATATTTTATTGCATGCGCCAAGCAACGCATATAGCAGCTCTCCTATTAATACTTATAACCATAGCATCGCACTGCTCTGCTCTTATTGATTCAGATAATGACCTTGTGCCTGATGAGCAGGAAATCAAAGATGGCACGGATCCTGAAGATGCAAGCGATAACGCACTTTTCCTCAATGTGAGCGGCAATATTGCTGTTGGAAATACGGTAACGCTCTCTGTGGAGCACAGGGTTCTGGGCAAAATACCCGATATTGATTTTATAATAAAAACAAAGGCAAAAACAATCAATCTCAACAGCGGCGCTAGCGGCGAGGTGAGCTTTAAGATAGATGAAGCAGGGATACATTACATAACCGCTCACAAGAAAAACTTTTCACTTACAACAGATATAATTCCAAAATGCAGCTATCGAAAAAAGCCGGCCGCTGTTGTTCCGTTCATTCTTCTCCTCGCAGGGCATTTCACAAACGTTGTTGTCTCTCTTGTATTCTTCCTACTCCTTTCCATAATCCTAAGAGCGTACCTCACGAACTCCTCAAAGCTTGCAAATTCATTTGCGGGCATAGCTGCATTTGCTGTTTTCTTTGCAAATTACAGCTTTTTATTCCCTGCTGAAAGGCTCGTGCTCCACCTCTCTTTGCTCTTAGAACTGATTGCAGGCCTGTTCACACTCTGGACTCTTAAAGTAAAGCAGGTAACCAAAAAGCTTGCATTGAGGCATGAGCTGGCAAAGAAGCGCAGCATAAAATTGTTCAAAACAATCGCTATAATATTTCGCATAGCCCTCCTGCATTTAAAAGCGTTTTTAATATCCAAAAGGCTTGCGGTGCAATCAAAGCTCAAGCTTAAAAGAACAATGAGCATGCGGAAGGATGTTCATAAGGTGAAGAAAAAACTCAATGAAGCTATGATGAGCACAGCGAAGGCAAAGAGCAGTGAGGAAGCACAGAAAGCATTGCATGCGATAAAAGAGCAGATAGAGAGCCTTCACGAGAGCCTGCACAGAGCGCTTACTATGAAAGCAGAGGTTGCTGAGAAGGAAGAAAAGAGCATAGAGGAGCTCCGCGCTGAAAGGGAGCTAGAGCTGATGATTGAGGACATCTCTGAACAGCTCGCTCAGGAACTGAATATAAGCGAGCTTCCTGAGGAGATAGAGCCTGCACATGAGAAAAAGAGCTTTATAGCTGCGCTTCTTTCCAGATTAAGGCCAAAACCAAAAGAAGCAAAGCACGAACCCAATATTTGTCTGATATTGAGTGATAAATATGGTAAAGCGCTAAACGCCTCAAAGGCGGAATTCTTTATAGGAGGAAAACGGATACAGCCAATAAAGACCCTAGCTGAAAGAGCATATTTCTATTTTACCCAAACGGTTGTTGAGCTTTATGTACGCTACCTTGGTTTTGTTGATTCCTATAATATGATTGAGCCGGGATCAGCACTTCAAGAGATTGTAGTTAGGATGAAGCCCACGCTTGTTGTAAACGTTGCTGATGAGAGTGGAAACCCGCTAAAAGATGCTTTTATAACAATAGTGGATGAAAAAGATAACAAGATTTCGGATGTTTATAAAAACACCATCTGGAAAACCCCCTATCCAAATAATGCTGAAGATGGCACAGCAAGCATCCCCATAAACCCTGCAGAGCTAAAATCTGATGTGCTGAAGATAAGGGTTGTGCGTGCGGGCTATGCTAATAAAGAAGTTGTTATTCCGGCATCGCGCATCTCCACAGAGGAACAGCTGGTAAAAATAGTTACGCTGGAAAAGATTGCAGGCGCCAAATAATCAGATATTATCGTAATACAAATAATAATAGCGGGTTGTGCCAGCTGCTGTGGTGCCTTTTATGATAAACCATAATTCTCCCACTTTGGTGGTTTCGTTATAGGAAAGACCCCATTCCGTGCCCTCTGTTAGAGTATCGATTACTGTTGCTGTGTCGAGGTCTGAAACCTCCACGAGGTAAACGCTATCTGTATTTAGATCGCAGCCCGAGCAATTAACACTTGCAAATTCCTGGGCAAAGTTTATATCAAGCGAAACATTCTCATCAACCCTATCATAATTGCCCGCATCAAAGGCCAGCGGAATGCGGTAGTTTATCGCTGCCGAAAGCCAGCTCCTATCAACATCGTTCAGCACAGAAATGTAGATGGTGTTTGGGTTGAACAAATAGGCATCACCTGAAATCAGCGCATACCGCGTAACACTAGTATCTTGAGCATCCCCCTTAGTTATCAATACAGGGCATGAGAGCGAACTGTATGTCAGGTCGGAATAGCTCGGAGCGCTTTTCTGATATGGCAAGAAATCGAAGTAAAGGTAAAATACCCTAGTTGTATTTGCATCTGTTGTTCCTGTAAGCTGCCATGTAAGCACGCCGATTTCAGTATCGGAATCAAACTCCATCTTGAACGGTATCGGGTCAATCTCGTTTGTATCTGAAATATAGTCTATTGGCTGACCGTTGCTGTATTCTACCATCCTGAAGCTGTTAGGGTCTATGGTTGCTGTAACGCTCAGCTTTTCTTTTATTGCTCCAAAATCTATCGTTTCCTGAACCACCTCGTTTGTTCTTTCACACTCGAGGCTATTTACGGTAATTGGCATTCGATAGTGCCACCATTCATCATCATCGGCGCTATAATCCCACCACGCATCGCTGCTAAGAACGCCTATACTGCTTCCAACCTTCCAGTTTGTTGCGGTGCTTGAAACCGACACCTGAATATCGTCAGGCACATCCAGCCAGAACTCGGATGTATTCGGAAAGAATATAAGATAGAATTTATTTGTATCGTTTCCAACAACAATAAGCCTTTGGGTGTTTTTAAGCAATGATATCGGCATTGTGGGATAGCTTATCGTTATATCAGCCTTATTGGTATCGCGGAAATGTATTGTTGCATTTGAATCCGTGATATTTGCATCTATATAGCTATTTTGCACATTTATTACACCATCTGTAAGAGAGCCGCTGAGGTCGAGGCTTACAAGGTACTGTGGCTCCAATATGCCTGGCTCAAGCAAGAATGCGCTCGCAAGTTCCTGAGGAAGCAACACTGTGTAGAGCTTATCTGAATAGGTTTCAAATGGTTTGCTGAGTATATAGTTGAAATCGGTGTTTGCGTCCAGTGCTACGGGAAAGAACCTATTACAATCGTAAAGTTCAGAATTACAATCACTTTTCAGTATAAGTGCCTTCACATAGATATCCTTCGTAACAGAATCTAGGAGCTCCTTTATTTCGGTTTCAGTAACAATATCTGGTTTCTGCGGTATGAGGGTTGGCAAAAGCGCAAACAGCAACCCTACCAGACCTACAAATATCACCCCACTTATTATCCAGTCTGTGGGATCCATTGCGGTCCACTCCCGATAAAATTAGTGTTTACTGATTAAAAATCTTTTCTGCATGCTCCAGAGCAATGCAATATTACAGTATCCTCTGCCCCCAAAGTTCCTCAAAGAGCTTGCTCGCTGCAAATGCGGAATTATCGCATACAAGGTCAATTACAGTTCTAACCTTATCAGTGTAATGCATACCGTTTATGCCCACCGCTGCAACAGGCAAATCCTCCGCATAGAGAAACAGATGCGTATTGTTCCCTTTCATTGCGGAGAGCTCCTCGAAAAGCCTGCGCCTTTCCCCTTTAATATATGCACATACTCTGCCTGTCACAACATCGCCGCAGTACTGTTTCAGTGCAGTGTCGAGGCAGAATACTGCCTGTTCCTTTAGCATATTGAGCAGGTCTTCCTCTCCAGCCGGTAAGGAAAACCTTCCCAGAAGCCTTCTTTTCATATCCCTGTGCTTTGCTATCTCCTCCATTATTCCAAGAGGGTTTGTACAAACCCTCTTGGAATAATGGAGGAGATAGCAAAGCACAGGGATATGAAAAGA
>JAGHBI010000061.1 GCA_021161055.1 Candidatus Iainarchaeum sp.
CAAAGCGACTGTTGTTTTTCCAACACCGCCTTTACCAGAAACTATGGAAATGATTTCGCCCATAATACCACCAAACCGATTACTATTATTATTATGTTTCCTTTTTTATTTCTTTCTAATGCAGGTTCTGTTAAAAATTTAGCCATAGCACGGCAAAACTCAGACACCAAAAGGGTAATGTCAAGTTAGTAGGGCTGAGGAAATTTTGGATGTGCCAAATGCCAGTATTTTTAAAATTAAAGATGTGAAGTATCCAAAACCCAAATAACTTGACAGCAACACCAAAAGAAAAAACTTTTAAATTCTAATAACTTATTTGTAATGGTGGTTTGATGGAAACAAAGCTGATTGCTGCTCTAACAGTGCTTGTTATTGTTGCCATTGGGGCATCCGTAGGAGTTTACCTTATTGTTTCACAGCCAGCAGAGCCGTCAAATCCAAAGGCAGAATATAAAACGCTTATTGAAAAGGCAAAGAATATGCCAAATTCAAAAATTGTGTATGGGCTGGAAATCAGAGCTTCCTATCTTGGCTCAATGTCGATGAGTATAACAGCTGATATCACAAGGTATGTTCTTTCACCAAAAAGAGAGAAAACCTCAATGACAATGGAATATATGGGCTATGCAATAGGTGCTGATTTTTACACCATGGATGGAAAAACAATACTCTGCTCGGAAGCATCAGGTTTTCTGGCAGAGCCAAAAACAGTTTGCCGACCCTTATCTGAAAAAGACAAAGCGGTGTTTCCAGGCGCGGGCACATCATATGCAGATATAGATAAGATACTAAAAGACTTCAATATAAGTTTTGCAGGCGAAAGAACAATAGCTAAGCGAAGCACAAAATGTTTTAATATAGAGGCAACAGGCGCGGACCTGAACCTTTCCAGTTCAACAGGGCTGTTTTCACTCACAGGCAGTGTCAAACAGGAAGTTACAAAGCCAAAGATGCCAACAGGCTTTACAATACTTCCTGGAAGCACGCTTCCAAAAGACACAGCAATATCTCTTTTCATATGCTTGGATAACGAATACGGATTTCTCACACTCATGGACCTGAACTTTGTATACAAGCAGAAATACGCTAAGAAGCCGTTAACTGCAACCATTACAATGGAGCTCAAATCATTTGAGCTAGGCGTTGTAACAGAGAAAGACCTCGAGCTTCCAGTGGCTTTTTCAGTGGACAGAGCCAATTGCAGGAAAAAGGAGGTAAAGCTCTCAATCACCCCATACAAGGACATTAGCGGAGATATTAAGGTAACAATCTCCAAGCGTGCATATATTGGTGAAGAAGAGAGCAAACTTGCAGTAAAAACAATTAAAGACGTTCAGCTCAAGGCCTTTGAGGGAAAGGACCTTAATATAACCCTGGATAAATCGCTTGAGTCAGGTTCTGCAAATATAGAAGTCTGCATAAATGATGAATGCCAGAGCTCCTACTGCTATATTTCAATCTTCACCCCAAGCAGGTTTTACGCTAGGGCAAAATGCGAACCCAACAAAGCAACAATAACTATAACCCCATACGAAAACTTCAGCGGCGATGTAAACATAACCCTCTATAAGGAAGAATACGATCATAACACGTATGAGTTCAAGAAGTTCGCAATAGCAAGCAAGATATTTCCTAATGTAAAGATGGAATCTGGCAAGAAAAAAACATTCTTCTTAGAAACCGCAGAGACACTTGAAAGCGGAAAGGATTATCCTGCGGAGATATGCATAGATGACGAATGCTATAACACAACATGCTATGTTTCCTATTATTATACACCTGCTCCAACACCTAAAATCATACCAACAAAGGATATAAATGCGAAGATGCAGGATTGCCTCACGAGGATTACTGTGCCAGAAGGACAAGTAAAATGTCTTATTCAAGTATTTAATAAGAGTAAATATAGTCCCGATACATGCACGAAGCTTGCCCCTCTATGCGATAAACTTAAAGAACTTGTTTGGAAGTACAAGGATTCTTTACGCGACTATGGAGCTAAAAGCACAAACATTGGCTTCTTTGAAGTGCCTGAATGTTATGCATATTATGCTTATTACAGCAACCTTACGGATAAAGAATGCGACAAACTTTCAGGTTATGTGATAAGTTATGGAGAATTCACACTAGCTTGGCAGAGTTATTGTAAGCAGAAGTTTGCCTTTTTAGTTGGCAGAGGTTATTGAAGGACTTCCCCTAGCTCAAATCAGCGCTGAAGTATTTCGCTAATAATGGATGGATTTTCTTCAGCTCTAAATACATCTTCTGAGCTATTCTGCGATAGCTTTTGTGGCCTGCTCTGCCTGTGCGTAGCCTGATAATATGGTAAAGTTCGCGAGCATTCAGCGTATATAGAACGCGTTTTTTATATGCGAGAGGTACGCAATACTGCGCTTCATAGGGCATCTCCTCAGCGAGCTTTTCATAGAGCTCCTTGGCTTCTTTCATAAGCTCGGAGAATTCGTTGGCGATGCCAAACTCTTTCATCTCTTCAGGTATGCTGAAACCATGCTTTGTGCTTAACAGCTGAGGTGTTTGTGTGCACATCCTGTGCCTCTGCAAATCCCTATAAGCGCCAAAATCAACAAGTATTTCTACTTTATAGTATGCATGCTCAAGTTCGCGCAGAGGCGCATCCTTATTTGTTAGCTTCTTAAAGAATTCCTCAAACACCTTCTCCTTCTTATCTCCGCTCAGTTTCTTTACCTTTACAAGAACCTTTTCAAAAGGCTCATGTAAATGCCTGTATAACATCGCTGCAACAAGCTTATCTTCGGCGCTAGCATCATAATCAACAAACTTTACATCAAACTCTTTTTTCTTCTCGTTTTCACTTCCCTTTTCAATTATCCTTAAAGCCAATTCCCTCATCGCATGCTCGGTTTTTTCAATATACTCGCTTTTTTCCGCAGCCTTTATTATTGTAGGGAGAAACTTGCCTGCCTCTTCCTTAAGCAGCATGCCTATGTGCTGGGCTTCCTCCAAGGGATTTGAAAGCATCTTCCTTATCGCATGAACCAGTGAGCGGGCGTTGAACGTAGCTCCAATGTTTGTTAGTGTTGCAGCTGGCAGAGTGTAGCGCATAGCATCGCATGCTTTTGATTTGCACTTCATTTCGTAAAAGCTCTCTTGCATCTCTTTGGGCTTCGGATTCTTCCCCTTGATGAAATCCAGCATTTCATTAAAATAACCGTTATAAAAATCAAACAACTTATTCAGCGTTTCTTCATAATCGTTAGCGAATTTCGATTTCATGATCCTTTTTGGTTTGTAATATCTATTCCTATCGAACACCTGGTAGCGCGTGCTTTTCTCCGTGTAACTCGCTAGGCGATTATCCTCAATTATTTTGCTAAGTAAAATGCTCACATCCTCTATTGCAATGTTAAGAACAGCGTGCTCCGCAACACTAAAATGCCCAAACCCAACAACCCATTTCTTATGGAAGCCAGAAGCAATCTCGGATGCTTTCCTAAAATAATCCACTTTGCCTGCCCCAGCCTTAATATCACCGCTTTTGATCAGCTTAAGCAGATTATCTCTAAAGCTTTCAGGAGATCTGCTAACATAGGCAAAAAGGGTGCTTACAACCTCAGGAGGCACATTATGAACAACATAAACCTGCTTATCCAGATTGCTCACATGCCTCGAAAGTATCTCAGCATCCTCTTTTGTGTAGTGCATCAAAGCCCCTCTTCAAATAAACTAAAAAAGTAATTTTAAGTTTTCCTGTATTTTCTTCGCTCTTTGACGAAATTTTTGTTGGCAAAAAGCGTAACCTTTTTTAAGGTTTGCAGAGCAATTGTTATAGATGAGCTGATGGTATGAATTCAAACATAAGCAAGTTCTATGAGAAAGGCTGGCAGGAACGCTTGCAGATTTTGGCAGAGGAGTGCAAGCTCAGCGAAGAAGAGCTCGACATACTCAAATCTCTGAAGCCATTAGATTTCAGTACCGCAAACCTCATGATTGAAAATGTTGTTAGCGTATTTGCTCTGCCACTTGCAATAGCCACGCATTTCAAGATAAATGGCAGGGATTATCTGATTCCTATGGCTATAGAGGAAAGCAGCGTTGTTGCTGCCGCATGCAAGGCCGCAAAGATTGCCAGGCTTGCCGGAGGTTTTAAGGCAGAAGCTACCGAACAAATAATGATTGGGCAGATACAGATATTTGCAAAAGGGAATAAAAAACAAGAAATCATTGAAAAGGTGAACACCAGCAAAAAGATGCTTCTTGAGAGGGCAAACGCTTGCGACCCTGTGCTTGTTTCTTTTGGCGGCGGAGCTCGCGACATTAAGATAAGGCGATTTGATGATTTTATTGTTTTGCACCTGCTTGTGGATGTGAAAGATGCGATGGGCGCTAATGCTGTGAACACAATGTGCGAGAAGCTAGCTCTCGAGATAGAAAGGATTTGTGATTGCAGAATTGGCTTGAGGATTCTTTCAAATCTTGCAGTTTATAGAATCGCCAGAGCTCAAGCAACCTTCCCTAAAAAGGTTTTGGGCGAAGCAGTTGATGCAGTAATAGATGCGTGGCATTTCGCCAACTCAGATCAGTTCAGGGCATGCACTCATAATAAAGGAATAATGAATGGTATAGATGCTGTTGCAATCGCTACTGGCAACGATTTCCGGGCTCTTGAAGCTGGTGCTCATAGCTATGCTTGCTTGAATGGAAAATACAAGCCATTAACCCGTTATTGGAGAGATTAACAAGGAAGCCTTGTTGGTGAAATAGAGCGGCCAATACAGGTCGGTATTGTCGGCGGCTCCACACGCGTTAATCCAATGGCAAAGCTCTGCCTAAAAATTCTCGGTGTTAAAAGCGCTAAAGAGCTTGCCTGCGTACTTGCAAGCGTTGGCTTAGCGCAAAACTTTGCTGCTTTGTATGCTCTTGCAACAGAAGGAATACAGCGCGGCCATATGAAACTACATGCTGAAAATATCGCTGTTCAGGCAGGAGCGAAAGGTGCTGAAATAAAAGAGGTTGCGTTGCGAATGATAGAAATGCAAAGCGTAAATGAGGCAACAGCCAGAGAAATACTTAAGGAGATTAGAAATGGTGTTTAGATGCAAGCAGGCATAATAGGTTATGGTGTCTATATACCAAGATTGAGGATAAAGGTAAGCGAGATTGAGCGTGTCTGGGAAAAAAGTGCTGGTGGCTTGGGCGTAACTGAAAAAGCAGTTGCAGCCAGCGATGAAGACGCTTGCACGCTAGCTGTTCAAGCTGCGCGCATTGCTTGCGAAGATTTTTCTATAGACCCAAAGCGGATAAACGCTATTTATGTTGGTAGCGAATCGCATCCATATGCTGTAAATCCCACAGCAAGCATAGTTGCAGAGGCGCTAGGCACAAGCCACAAGTACTTTGCTGTGGATATGGAGTTTGCGTGCAAGGCAGGCACAGCTGGCCTGCAAGTGTGCTATGCATTAAAGAAGGCAAAGATGATAGATGTAGGCTTGGCTATTGGTAGCGATACTGCACAAAGCAAGCCCAATGATCCTTTAGAGTTTACAGCTGCTAGTGGTGCAGCAGCATTCTTTATTGGCGATTCCAAGCGCGAAGTTATTGCTGAGATAGAATATACCTGCAGCTACACAAGCGATATGCCTGATTTCTGGAGAAGGCCAAAAGCCGAGTTTCCAGAGCATACAGGCAGATTCACAGGCGAGGCATACTTCAAGCATGTTATAAATGCAGCAAAGCTGTTGCTAGAAGAAACAGGTTACAAAGCAAGCGATTTCGATTATGCTGTTTTCCACCAGCCGAATGGAAAGTTCCCAATTAAGGCGGCAAAGATTCTCGGTATTGCTCCTGAAAAAGTTAAGCAGGGTTTGCTCTGCCCATTAATTGGAAATACTTACAGTGCATCAACCCTTATAGGGCTTGCAAGCGTACTTGATGTTGCAAAGCCAAATGAAAAGGTGCTAGTGGTAAGCTATGGGAGCGGCGCTGGCAGCGACGCCTTTGTTTTGAATGTAACTGAAAATATTGAGCATAGAAGAGCTCGCAAGGCTGTATTCGAGATTATTAAAGAGAAGGAATACATAGATTATGCTTTGTATGTAAGGCACAGACGCAAGATAAAAAGCTTATAGGTGTTTCTATGCGCGTTGTTGTTGTTGGAGCTGGCATTACTAAGTTTGGTGAACATTGGGGTAAATCGTTCAGAGAGCTTATAGTGGAGGCAGCCGTAAAAGCAATACAAAGCTCTGGTTTAAGAGGCGAACAGATAGAAGCAATCTATGGCGGTTGCATGGCCTCTGGCAGACTTATCGGACAAGAGCATATTGGTGCATTGATTGCTGATCAGCTTGGCTTAAACCCAATCCCAAGTACGCGTTGCGAAGCAGCATGTGCTTCTGGTGGCGTTGCCTTAAGAACAGCATGTTTGGCTATAAAAAGCGGTATGCACAGCATAGTTGCAGTTGGCGGTGTTGAAAAGATGACCGAGCTTAGCACGCAAGCAGTAAGCTTCGCTTTAGGCGGTGCCGGTGATCAGGAAATAGAGCTTTTCCATGGAGCCACTTTTCCAAGCTTATATGCATTATTAGCTAGAGCTCACATGCATGAATTTGGCACTACTGAAGAACAGATGGCTAGCGTTGCGGTAAAAAACCATGCTAACGCTTTGCTGAATCCAAATGCACAGTTTCATAAGGAGATAACAATAGAGGATGTTATGAATTCTGCTTATGTTGCTGAGCCAATAAAATTACTTGATTGCTCGCCAATAACTGACGGAGCGGCAGCTTTAATATTAGCAAGCGAAGATAAAGCAAAAGAGCTCGGCTTAAAAGGTGTTGAGATCTTAGCCAGCGAACAAGCAAGCGATACCTTAGCCTTAAGCTCAAGAGAAAGCTTGACAGAGCTAAAAGCAACTAGAATTGCTGCGCAGAAAGCATATGAAAAAGCAGGCATTAGGCCAAGCGATATTGATTTTGCCGAGGTACATGACTGCTTTACCATTGCGGAAATTTTGGCCATAGAGGACTTAGGCTTTTTCAAGAAGGGCGAAGGTGGCTTAGCGAGCGAAAAAGGCAAAACATCGCTAAAAGGAAAGATTCCAATAAATCCTAGCGGGGGCTTAAAAGCAAAGGGGCACCCAGTAGGTGCTACAGGCGTGGCGCAGGCTGTGGAAGCGTACTATCAGCTTATGCGCCTAGCGGAGCAGAGACAGATTAAAAACGCAAGAATAGGCCTAACCCACAACGTTGGTGGTTCTGGCGCTACAGCTGTTGTAACAATCTATAAGAGGTTTAAGGGGTGATCACATGCCAGTACCTTTAAATTGGCGTCGCTTTCCAGAAAGATATTTGCTTAGAGGTAGCTATTGTGAAACATGTAAGCAAGCTTTCTTTCCTTCGCGAGCGATATGTCCAAACTGCAGAAGAAAAGGTAAGCTAATAAGCATCGAGATGCCAAGGACAGGCAGAATAATAAGCTATACCCGTGTCCATGTACCACCAGAAGGATTCAAGAACGAAGCACCTTACTATTTAGCCATAATAGAGCTTGAAAATGGAGCAAAAGTGCTTAGCCAAATAGTTGATTCTAATCCTGAAAAGATAAAGATAGGAGCTAGGGTAAAGAAGGTGTTTAGGCGCATTGCCGAGCCAGATGAATACGGCACAATAACCTATGGGTATAAGTTTAAAGTGATTGAATAAGTATTTGTAAAGCGAGCTCTGGGAAGAATTCGTTAAAAGGGTTAAGGTGCCTAAATAGAGCAAATCTAGCACTCCTTAACTCCTTCCAGAGAAAGCTTCACATTTATTACGCTAATCCCATTCTCTTTCCATTCCTTCTTTATATTCTCTGCGATTTCTTTATCAAAAGCGATTGCAATGCCGCAATCTCCGCCGCCAGCTCCAGAAAGCTTGCCTGCGCCACCGTTCTTATTTGCAATCTCACTCAATAACTTCAATGTTTCAGTTTCTATATTAACACCTGACTTCTGACCAAGCTCTCTGAGATAATCCTCATTCTTCCTCAAAAGTTCCAGTATTTTTTCCTTATCCTTGTTTTTCCATGCAACAATTAATTCTTCAACAAGCTCTGCTATCTGATCGAACAACCTTTTGTATTCTTCCTCATTGTCTTCTCTCCATGCATACATCTGTTTTACCATTGCCGATGTTGAAGCAGATTCCTTAGTCCAACCAACAACAAGCTCAAAATCGCTTGGGATCTCTAAAGGTTCAACGTAAAACCCAGGCCAATCGCTTTCCACAATGTTGCTAACGTTTTTTCCTTCATCAAACTGCTTCATAAGCCACTTTGGATCAAAGCGCTTATACACAAAGATGCCCCCATATGTTGATGCTGCAACATCAAAAGCAGAACCAACCTTTCCTTGAGCAAGGTAATGGGCGATAGTAGCCAGTTTGTAGATCTTATCCTTCACTTCTCTGCTTTTTATTTCCTCACCATGGAATTTGAGCAAAGAGGCAACAGTTGCAACTACTGAAGCCGCTGAAGAACCGAAGCCTACTTTTTTGATTTCACCGCCAACATTCACAGTAGTTTCTTCACCCCAAGATTTTATCTCGAACGGCTTTGCTTCTGGCAGGTACTTTAGCACGGCTTCTATTGCAGCTCTCATAAAGAGCGTATCCTTCTTTTCTTTCTCACTAAGCTCTTTTTCAAACTGCAATGCGCTGCCATCGAATCTTGCTTTTAAGTCTTCTATCCCAAAGTCCTTTATTGAAATATGGATGAATTCATCGCTTGACTCATTCACTTCCACAAATATCTTCTTATCTACAGCCGCAACAATTCCTGGATTGCCAACCTCTAAAATAGCCCATTCTCCAGAAATAAATAGCTTTCCTGGGGCGCAAACACAAAGCATGTAATCACCTCAGAAAAGATGTTTATCAACTACTTTAGCATCCTCGCCAGGATATGTAATTATAACATCTTCAATATGGGGGAATTCTTTCACTCTTTCAGCAATTTCCTTAGCGTCTTTTTCAAGGCATATTATTTTTACTTGTGGACCAGCATCTATAGTGAAATAACATTCTAAGCCTTCATCACGCCATTCCAGCACGGCATGTATTATATCCATTGTTCCAGCATTCCAATAAATTATGCTTGGCTTTGTTGTTATCATTGTCGCATGCATTTTTAGGCAATTATGCTCTGCCGTTTGGCCAACTAGAGTAAAGTCCTTTTTAAGAATGCCCTCACGCACAGCTTCCAAATCTCCATCTACAGTTTCGAGCCATGCTTTATACATGGGCGATGTCTTTACTGTTTGTGCCATTCCAGCGCGAGATTTTACTTTTTTTGCTTTTTTAGTGGTAACACAGACAACCATCCTAAATTCAGGCCAATACTCAGGCTTGGCTATCTGCTCAGCGTAGCTATCAGTTCCGTCCTCGCGAGAGCCACGTTTCCATTCTACAAATCCTCCATAGATAGATCTAGTTGCAGAGCCTGATCCACGCCTTGCAAGCATGCTGAGTTCTTTTTTGTCTAGCCCCAATCGCAATGCTTCATTCACAGCTACAGCCAGAGCAGCAAAACCTGCTGCAGAAGAAGCTAAACCAGCAGCTGTTGGGAAATTATTATTGCTAACTATTTTACATCTTAAGTTTACGTCATAATTTTGTCTAACCACACTAAGAAACTTTCCAACATAATCATCGTATTCTTCCATCCCTTTTTTATATTCCTTTCCATTAAGAATCAAAATATCCTCTTTGTATTTTTCATCAAATTCTACAGTAGTATGGGCATTTAAGCCAGCAGTCGTCATACTTATACTGCCGTTATTTGGCAGCATCAATTCTTTATTTCTCTTACCCCAATATTTAACCAAAGCTATATTTGCATTTGCAATTGCTGAAGCTTTCATAAAAACACCTTTCAATTTG
>JAGHBI010000089.1 GCA_021161055.1 Candidatus Iainarchaeum sp.
GAACAATAGTTAAGGTTATCGATGAGGATGGCCTGCCTGTAAAAGATGCAAAGGTGATGTTTCGCTACAAAGACAGCGATACAATAGTGGAGCTTAGTTCTGAACAAAACTACAAGCTAAGCGATGCCAATGGCATTGCAGAATTTATTTTAGGGGATATCCAGCAGGAAATTTACCCGTATGTAGTAAAGTATCCTGCCTTTGGTGGTTCAGCCGAGCTTGCAAAAACAATAAGTGCAAGCGAAACAAACTACTTTGAAGTTGTTATCAAGATTGGAAAAAGCACTCTCAATATAAGGGCCTTAAAAAGCGATGGTACGCTTTTGCAAGAGAGTTACTTTGAAGTATTTTCAGCAAGCGATAACAGTTCTGTTTCGCAGGGGAGAGTGCCGATGGTTGATGGAACATACAGTTATGAACTGAAAGCGCTTAGGGATGTCTACGTTGTTGTAAGCCATGAAGGCTATCTGAGCTACCAAAGCGAAGTCATACGCTTAATGCCTAATGAGACCTATACAATAGATGCTCTCATGCTGAAAGAAGATGAGCTTGCGGAGCCCAAAATAGAATTTTTAGGTGTTTTTAAGGGCGGGGAAGCGGTTGAGTCGCTAAACGCTGGCAATGAATATGAATTCAGATTCCGGGTAATGTTCCCTGAAAAAGACAGGCTTGATAAAGCTGGTTTCCATTTCAGAGTTGGAGATAAGGAAGAATTGGCACTTGAGCCAATGTTTATAAAGGAAGTGAAAGCAAATGCTGATACAATAATCAGGGGTAAAACCTACAGGCCAAAGAAATCGCAAGCGTTAGAGGAACTCGCTGAAGATAAGGCAAAATGGGTAACGCTTGAATGGAACAAATCAAGGAGTGGCAGCTATGCAATTTCTATTGTTGTCAGGGTGAAGGGTGATATTGCACCCAAAACAAAGATGAATTTTTACTATAGAAGCTATGCGGTTATTGGCTCACGGTATATAAGAGTGCCCGCTGACAAAGAGCTTGGTGAGTTGGAAAGCACCGCTAACAAAGATGCGCTGTATGCTGAATGTTACACTTTAACCTATTTTGAAGGCTCCGAGTCTGCATGCCTAGAACCGTTTTGTATAACAGGCTACTGGCTCTATGACAAACAACAGGATGTATTTGTTAGCGAGCCCTACAAAATTGCTATTTTTGGTGATTACAACCTCATATTCGATCTGATGAACAATTCACCAAAAGATTACAACAGCATTACACTCATCATAAAAAATACCACTAACAAAAAACCCGATTCTGCGCTTGCGCTCAAAAACGTTATTGTTATGCTTGGCGACAAGAAAATCGAGCTAGTGCCTGAAGAAAATGAGGTCAAAACAGAGCTTTCAGGGTTCACATACGCAAAGCAGCTCAGCGCAAATATTCAGTTTGAAGCTAAGGATGAAACTACTACAAGCATCACTATTGAGCTAATTGCAGATAAGCACGTTGTTTTTTCGAAAGAGATTGAGTTTGTTGTGTACTCTGAAGAATCGCTAATTTTAAAGGTGGAACCAGAAGAACTCGTAGCATTTAAACCGTATGAGCTGAAGGTTACAGTGGAGGATTCCAGCGGAACAAGCATAAAGGATGCGCTTGTTACGCTTACACGTGAAGCACCCGATGGAACAAGCGAAGTGATGCAGAAAACAACGGATGTTGAAGGCTTGGCAAGCTTTGAAGTTCCAGACTCATATCCAAAAACAAAGCTCACAATAGAAGCTGAAAAAATAGGCTATGTGCCGGCTTCAGTAACAATGCTTATTGATGAAAATGTTGCAAGAGTGCTGCCTGAATACCTGCGGCTGAGCCTCGATACAATATCGAAAACGGAAGAAAGCATTCCGATCTCGATTGAAAACACAAGTGGCACAGAATTAATGGTAAAGCAAATAAGGTTCGTTGGAAATTTCAAAGGGCTTCTGGATAAAGCCGCTATGAACGCTAATGCTAGCATGCATGCTGGCAAAACAATAGCACCGCTAGAAAGCCTGGATATTGCACTGAAGGTAATCCTAAGCGAAGAAGCAGAAATGCTTTTGCAGAGCAACGAATCGCTTACAGGCAGCATTGAAATAGTGGTTTATGCAGCGAAATACAACAGCGAATACGCTATGCTAATCCCTCTAACAGTAGAGATTAATTTAGGGGACCTTCCTGACAATAGCCCCTGTGTTTCTATATCTGGGCCTGAAATTCCTGAATGGCGTGTAACAACGATAAATAACATGGCAAGAACAGAATTTGAAATAAGCAATCTTTGTGTGAAAGGCGGCAAAGCGATAGACCTTGAAAACCTAATGGTCAAGCTTGATTGGGCAGAGCACTCAAAAAGGGCAGGCATTATAGAGATTGCAATAACCGCCCCAGATGGAACAACAGCAAGCAGGGTTCTGAAGCCTGGAAGGTGGGAAAAGCTATTCAATACCTTTAGGAATGTGGATTATGGTACATATAAGGGGGTTATTACATTTACTCCTGGGCAGGGCTATGTGGGTGAAACCGCAAGCTTCACTGTTCGCCTAGATGCTCAGACAAAGACCGCTAAAGGTTTAAAATTCGTCGGCGCTGATGCAGCAATAAACGCTAGCATACTTATTCTCAATCTTAAAGACTGCATCAATTATCCAAAGGAAAAAGTTGTGATGCAAGCAGACCAAGAAGGAATCACATTCACAGTAGATGCAAACATGTGCAATACAGATGTATTTGTTGTGCTGTGCAAGGATGACTCTAAATGTAGGGGCGGTACGCAGGAAGGGGGAATCACATTAATGCCCGCTGAGGAAATAAAGTTAAGTAAAGTTCAGCCCTCTAAAACAGTAACAGTTTACCGTGAGAGTATTCCTGGGCAGTATGGAATCACGGTGTATGCAAAAACAGCAGAAACAGATTATGAGCATGTGGGCACTATTGACCTCATTGTAGAACCTGAATCTCACAAATACTTTTCGTTGAGTAGGTACGAGGTAACATTAAGCAACTCCACAAACTGGCACGACTCTGTCGAATTAATAAACAAGATGTGGACCGAAAAGGTTGATATAACCGCCAAGCTATGCACCGCATGCAAAGACCCTGAAAAACTACCAGATTATTGTATAATGAACAAAGCGCTTGAGCAATCTGCAAAGGAAAGAGGGCTAGACCCGGGAAAGGTTTTGGCCGCAGCAAGCGTAGGCACTGGTGTAGGTTACCTAACAATAGAAGCTCTAAGTGCTGCAGGAGCCGGCGCTCTTGCCACAGTCGTATTACCGCTCGCTATTGGAATCTTGGCATTTTGGGGAGTGATGGCTCTTCTAGAAGGGCCTCAATGTAATACTGAGATGGCTACGTATCCATTCCAAGATTATGTGATAAACCTGCCCAAAGATATTAAGGGTTTGTCCCTGCAATATGTTCCATTTAATGTAACATATGGGGATGAAAGCGAGCATAGTTACTCTGAAAATATGCAAATGATTCTGCTTAAATTTGAAAATAACGCTCGCAAACAATTTGAAGAACCAAAGTATGGAATCCTCGAAATCAAAGCAAAAGAGCATATTCACAACGACCCTACGCATAAGCACGCGAAGATGTCTCGCGATAAAGCTGATTTTGGCGATTTCAATGTCCCTGATACCGAGGTAAAAGAGTATTCACAGAAATTCCATCTGAAGTTCAATACCAGGGAAAGCTTTGGCGCAGAGATGCTTGCTGTGGAAGGAGCTGAAACATGCATGCTCGGCACCAAAGTTGGCATAACCGGTGAAAAGGCACTGCCAAAAATAAAGCTTGATTGGAGCTGGAACGCTATAGAATGGAACTCCTGCGACGCAGATAATGAACAGGCTGTGTACTGTGATGCTACACAATTCAGCATTGCACTAAGCAAGCGCCTGCATATGTTAGATGAGTTCTTCAGAGCCAATGGGCATAAATTTGAATGCCCTGCGCATCCGTACAAAAAAAGTCTTGAAGAGCTTGTTGAGAAGGTCAATGAGGAGAAATCTCAGCGGGAGGTAGAAATTGGGAAGATTGGTGCTAGCAAAATAGAACTGGAGCTTGATGAATCCAGTGCAACAGCAAAGCTTATCGCAACAATTGAAAATAAAACGGCAGAACAGCAGACAGCAAAGGTGCGGTTTATTCTTAAAAAGGATGGTTACTCAAAGGAATGCAATAAAGAGATTACTGTAGGAGCGAACGAGCATGTTCTTGCGGACTGCACATTTGAAAACCTTGAGAGAAGCGATACGCAAGCGTACTTTGCTTCCGCAACAGTGGTAGAAGCAAGTACCGATAATATAGATACTGGCAGCGTTGTATTGGGCTTTGTATTTGCATCACAGCAGCAAACCTGCTGGCTGCCTTACTCAACCAGGAAGATTGAGGGCAGACCTGCATTACTTTACTTTATAGATAGAAACATTCAAAACTGGCAAAACTACATAAATGTAAGGGAAATAAAATGGCCCGAAGACTGGCCTGGCAGCACGGTGCAGGAAAAGATTGAGTTTCTGAAGAAGCTCATAGAGTTCGATGCATTGCTTATGAGAGATGGCTTTTCTGCGGACTTCCGGAAAGATTTTGCTGAATACTATAAAGACCAGACGTTCTTTGAGGTTCCCGGATGGTTCACAGGGCGGGATGGAATGCAGGCATACTTCGCAAATCCGAAAATTATGAGGTTTGTGGTTGGAGAAAACACTAGCACTTTGCCAGGGCCTGGCAAATATCACATATTTTTGGATATGAACTTTACTGATGGGTTTGCATTTTTCAGGGGTGGCAAACCGAATGGGCAGATCAATGTGAGGTTCAGGAAACTTGATAAAGCAGAGCCTGATTCGATATTCTACTACTGGCCAATAGATGGTATGGTTGGCATGAACTCGAATGATGGTAGAAACGGATATGGTGCAAATTATATCAATACCAATAGCGAGCTTATAATATGCTCATATGGCAGCACACAGCTCAAAACAGATGCTGGAAAGGGCGGCAATGCTCTTATTACGGTAGAAACCTCACTGCGAGATAGCCTAGAATACACACACCTGAACCCGCAGACCAGAGGAAATATACTGGAAGCAGAAATTGGAGAGGAAAGGCTATCTTTAGTATTCTCTCCGAACATTGCCACGCCTGTAATCATGAAGGTTTCTGGTGAAAAAGGCAAACAGATTGAGGCACGCTATTCCCTGCTCGAGAATCACAAACCAGTTACAGAGCCTGAAACGCTTGCATACTGGAGTGGTATCAATAAGTGCAAAGATTTCAGTGGCATGCCGTTGAAGGAAGCTTTCTCATATTACCCGGATGAAAAAATAGAAAAAGGGATATATGGTCTATATTGGGATAATAGCGTTTATTCAGGGAACATTTACCTGTATTCTCTGTTCTTTACGCCTGCAAACAGGAATTATGCTCTCAGTGCAGTATCAAGTAATGTTGCATTTATCACACCAGAACTAAGCGAACAGACAACAATGGAATTGAAAGGCACGAAGGAAACAAGAGTGGATTCTATTGAAAACATATTTGAGCTTATTGCAGAAAAGCGCGTTTGCGTATCCGCAAATAACAATAAGATATCGTTCTGGTGGAATCCAAAAGGCCTTATAGAGACCGATGCTTTCCAAATACTTGCAAATAAAAAATGCCCCCAAGGCGGTTGAAAGAGTAAAGAGGTAATGTCAAGTTAATGAGGCTGAGGAAATTTTGCATACGCCAAATGCCAGTATTTTTAAAATTAAAGATGTGAAATACCTGAAACCCAAATAACTTGACAGCAACGAGTAAAGAAAACTAATTTAAATGGAAATAGCTCTATTTTTATTGGTGTTTTATGCTTTGGAGCAAGATGTTTTTACTGATGCTGGTATTGCCGCTTTCCATCACAGAAACGGTATCGGATCTGATGCTTGCGCTTAAAATATTCGTACTCCTTTCTATAATATCGTTTGTATGGAACCATGTTGGCAATACGCCGCTTGCAATACTGCTTATAATCGGGTTATCGTGGTTTATTCTATTCGATTACTGGGCTTTTTTCGGCGGCATCTATGTGCTCTATATGCTCCTCATGTTTGGCATCAGCGGAGTACTCGTTGATTTCTTCTTCGTGAGCCAGATGGGTGGTGGCGAACCAAAGCCTGTCGATTCCGCTATCGATCTGGCCTTGAGGCAGCAGCAACTCCAGAGAGCCAGACAGATGCATGCTGCAGGCAGAACGCGTAGGGTGATGAGATGAATGAGAAAGGCTTTCTTATATTGTATATACTCATTGCCTTTGTTATCTTGGCAATTTTGCCGCCAGTTGTGATGAAGCTTTTTCCGCCAGCAGACCTCCTAATGAGGCTTTTCCTAACGCTTATGATATTTGCTACTGTAAGGGCACACTTGGGCTCTAGCCCGCTCACAATAATAATAAGTGCTGCGCTAATTTATCTGCTGGTGATAAAACATGCATACATAGTGTCTTCCATTTATATATTCTTCTTCGTACTGCTGACGCTAAACTTCCTTTCAGTCATTGTTTGGGGATTGAGTAGGGTTGTACATCCCTGATGGCACTTATCGGTAAAAACCTTTCAAAGAAAAGAATTTTATTTGAAAACACTGTATTTTTAATGGTGCGACGATGTTTGTACTGGATATGCTGACAGATATTCAGACCGTTTTAGGTTTGATATATTTAGTCTGGATATATGCATGGTTTAAGAAACAGCTTGGCTCAGCAAAGATCGCAGCGATACTGGCGGTGCTTGTGGTATATCTTACATTCTTTCAATATCCTATATTGATATGGATCCCAGTGCTTCTTTTCCTTATTGCAACGTTCTTCAGCGGAATGTTCGAGAAGATTCCTGCAGGGCAAAAAAAGCCCGAGCATCTTAAAGATTAGTGATGTTTTATGGATACGCTAACACTTGTAATTGCAATTGTTCTGATGATGTTATTTCTGCAGTTTAACCAGAACTGGTTGGTTTTCGGTGTATTGATAATAAGTGTTTTGAGCTCGCGTTCTCTTTCAACAACACTGGTGATAATTCTAACAGCAATTGTAATATATCTTACAAGAGATTTCACGAAGGAATTATGGCCTTTATTAATGGTGGGGCTTGTGACAATTGCCCTGCTGCTAAGGCTAAGAAAACCTGAAAAGCCCGAGTACTATGCACCTGACATGGGCTTAGGCAGCCTCTTTGGGCAGGAAGGCATGGGTTGATTCTATGATAGGCATCCTTATCACGCTTATTATAATGGGTTTATTTGCGCTTTCTATTGGAATGATATGGCTTGCAGCTCTGTTCTTCATATCAGCAATAGCATATCTCGTTGCCTTTTTGTTTGAAAAAAGTGTGAGGTTTACTGCGCGTGTGGCAAAAAGCGCAGGCGCTGGCATTAAAAAAGAGTTGGAGGTGGTTGGAAAGGCAGATACAGCATATCCTGCGGGTGCCCTTTCCGAAACATTGAAAGAGGTTGGACGCAAAACAGGCGAAGCGACATTTGATGAATATGGTGTCTGGTCTTCTGGCGAAACATCGAAAGCATTCAGAGCAAAACTGGGAAAAAGCACAAAGAATTTTATAAACAAATTTCTTTCGCTTTTTAAATAATCATGGAAGCCTGAGAAGAATTTTTCGGGTTACCTCCAGCACTTTGTTCATAAGAGTTTTCATAGCGGCAATATCGGCTTTTGCTTCCGCAAGGTCACTCTTTATCTTTTCAATATCCACCTGCATCTGAACAATCTTTTCCTCCATTGTTTTTGGAACCTTCGGCTTTTGTTTGACAATGTTCTTCACTGATTTGTGCAGGTCCTCAAGCATCGCACTTTGCTGAGCCAGAGCGGCATGCATTGTTGTGTGATGCAAATCATGCTCAAGCTTTGTTTCTTCCAGGTGCTGCTTCACCTTTTCAGCGGTCTTTTCAGCTATTGCTTCGTGCTCAGGTTTTGTTTCGGGCTTTTTTGCTTCGGTGGCTTTGAGAATTTTTGCTATCTCCTCTTTGCTCTCTTCTTCCTTTTCCTCCTCCTCGGGTTTTTTTGGTTTTTCCACAGGCACTCTGCCTAGTGCCTTATCCAGCATTTCAGCAGCTTTCTCATGCGCTATGCCAACGTCCTCAAGAGTGCTTATTATTATATTATCCTCCAATCCGGATTCTTTCATCTTCTTGATTGTCTCGATTATTATAGACTCATCCACAAGGGCCACCAGCAACGATTCAACTAAAATAATAAGCATTTACCATTTAAAAAATTATTCCATGCTTTTTTAAGCGAACAGCAAGTAAAAGCAGCAGAGATAAGTTTAAATTTTGTGAGATTTTATCTATATACGTGAGATTATGGATTTTAAGCTAAGTCGCGGTCCTTGGAGTGAGATTTTTAAAGGTACTATTGAAGGGTTTGAATGCGAAGCAAGAGTTAACAAGGAAGGATACTTGCTTTCTTTAATCTATGAAAAGGATGAAAAAGGAATTACCGGGGCAATAGCCGAGGTCTTCAAGGTATTGTATGCTAAAGGCAACATATCCGCTTTTATCGAAAACATTCCAAAACGTGCGCTTGCAGTAATGGTACACTCCGAAGAGAAAACACACAAGTTTTTCCTTGTGGATTCCGGACCTGAATATGTACCCTATAAAGAGAAGCTGTTTAAGCTGAAGATTGAGGCTCTAATAGCGAAGGCCTCATCTTTTGCAAAGCTTCTTAAAGAGGTGAGTGCTGCTTACGACACAGATCTGTTGGATATGGAAGAATGCAGCGATGAGGAAAAGGCAGCATTTTTCTCGCTCCCAATAGCTAACCTCATTGTTGCGCCAATGATAAAGAAAAGAAGCAAGCTTCCAGCTATAGAGATAAGTCACGGGGAAATTCACTTCGGAATCACGAAAGCAGGAAATGTCGCTAAAGAGCCCTTCGACTTCTTCGAAAGAACCCTAGTGTTTGGAGCAACCGTACCAGATAGAATGCATGCTTTACATGTGCTTGCTGAAAGCGCTATGCTCTCTGGTTTCCCGCTAATAATATTCGATTGGGAGGATGCATTTAGGGGTCTTCATTACCCAAACCCGCATGGTGAGGAGCTCAAAAAATACAAAATGGGTTTGGACCCTGTGGGGTTTCCAACAAAGATTTTTAGAGCGGGAGAAGAACTAAAAGCACAGGTCGAGCTTATCGACCCCGAAGTTCTTATCGAGCTTTTTGGGACGGGAAAAACGATTGCTTCACAGGTAATAATTGAAGCGTTTAAACTGGGTAATTTTACAAACTTGCAGGAGCTCATGCAAAAGATTATGGAGGTTAAAGAAACTGCAAAAATAACACCCTTTAAAAAAAGGGAAGCACAGCGCATCCTTGAGGTTATAGAGGATATTTATCCCGGCCTGCTTGCAAGCAGTACGCCTGTGGAAGAGATAACCAAAGGCTGGACTCATGGCATAAGCAGAGCAAACATCTTGCTGTTTTCAAGAGAAGACATGAGAAAAAATCTTCTCGTGCTCCACACTGTTGTAAGAGCCTTGCAGAGATATTTTAAGGAACAAGGTAAAAGCGAAAAGCTCAGAGCAATAGTTATATTCACAGCAAGCAATGAAACAATTCCCAGATTCAAAGCGAAATACACCAATAATGTTATCGCCAATGACCTGGCTCAGCTTCCACAGTATGGCTGCGGACTTATAGTTGAAGCCGAGAATAAATCAAACATAAATGATGCTGTAAGAAAGCTTATTGCTGCCACAATTGGCGTTATATCAAGCAATGATGTTGGCATAGTGATAGAAAACAGAAAAAATTATCGCGCACTTTTAAGACCTGGGCTTAGCGATTGCTGCAAGAAAAAGAGCTAAAATTCATCCCTTTGTTTCTTATTGGCTCTTTCCACAAGCTCCTTAACCTGTTCCATTGTCACAAGTTCGAGGGGGTTTATGGCATCAACAATCTGCCTCAATTCTTTAAACTCATCATAGCTCACAAACTCCTTTCGCAAATGAGAAACCACAATATTTAACTCTTCCAACCTTTTGTTATTATCCTCTATCTTTTTCTCAAGTTCTTCAAGCTTTGTGCTCAGCCCGGAAGGCATTGCCTGGCCGCCTTTAAGCTCAGCGAGCTCCTTCACTTTTTTATTCAGCACAATGAGATTCCTACCAAGTATCTTTTCATTTCTGGCCAAATGGCGCATTTTCTGCGAGAGGATTGAAATGGCACTATTCAATGCTCTTATATCCTCTCTCAGTTGCATGAGCAGAATCGATGCCTTTACC
>JAGHBI010000096.1 GCA_021161055.1 Candidatus Iainarchaeum sp.
CTTTAAGTGGCTTTCCTTTTTTATTCTTTCCCTTTATTTATCTGTTATTGTTATGGCTTTTGTTGATTTTTTGGAAGCGGTTCTAAAGCTTAAGGATTTGAAGCGCACCGGCTGGGTTATGCGCAATGTGCAGGAGCCTGAAAGCGTTGCTGCTCACAGCTTCAATGTTGCTTTACTTTGCATGCTCTTTGCAGAGGATGAAAAGCTTAATGTTGAGCATTGTGTTAAGCTGGCGCTTGTGCATGATTTGCATGAAGCAATATGCGGGGATCTTGTGCTTAAGAAGCACAATGCAGAGCATGGCATAAGCGCTGCTGAAAAGGCCAGCAAAGAGAAAGAGTCAGCAAGAGAACTTTTTAAGCTTCTGCCTTCTAAAGAACATGAGCTAATTAAACTTAGCAATGAGTTTCTAGAAGGAAAAACAAAGGAAGCGATTTTTGTTAGAGATATGGACCGCCTGGAAGCCTGTTTACAGGCATTCTATTATACAAAGCACAATAGAAGCAATGCTGATATGAGCGAATTTTTTGCCGATGCTCGAAAAAAATTGAGAACGAAATCCGCTAAGAGGCTTTTCAATATTATTGAAGCCGCTTACCACAAGCTTTAGAGTATTGCCATCCCAGAAGCGAGCATTGCGAGCCATGCAGTTAGCATAAATACGCTTTGCAGCGGCAGCGCTGGCAGGGCATGCTTTTTCTTTGCGCAATAATATACTGTGAAGACAAGCCCTAAAAACGATGCGAAAAGCAATAGAGCAATCGGTACCAAATAGTAGGGAAAGCTATAGTTGAGCCTTGCCTTGTTCATAACCGCTGTAGCAAAAACAAGCGGCATTACCAAATCGCCTGTACCAAGCTGATAGACCTTTTCTTTGGTTGGCAAACTGAAGGTAAAGGCAATGTTTTCCCTGGCTATTGCTCTGCCAAGCCTGACCATATGCTTCGTTTTGAAAACCGCAATGTAATCATACACGGAAAGAATTGCGAGAAATAGTGCTGCAGGCATAACGCCAAGGCTAACGCCTATGAGGGAGCCAGCTCCGGCAACAGCAACACAGCTCGCTATATTTTTAATCAGAATGCTTCTGCGCAGAAGCAGGCGAAGCGCTATAAGGGTAAAAATGAATAAAAATGCAACTCTTGGCACTAGCGCTGCAAATACCAGCGTGGCTGTTGCAAAAAGTGCAAAGAATTCAAAAAGCATTGCAATGCCGCGAACCTTTACAAATGTTATGAGAACAAGCAATACTGCTGTGGCTATGAGAATATAGGCAAATAACGCCAGAGCGTTTTCAATATCTTCAGGGTTATCTGTTAATATTACTGCTTTTACCTCTTCCTTTATGAGAACATTTGCAACCGCAAGCCCGAGGAGTTGTGTTATTAAAAAAAGTGCAAACAGCTGTGCAAGCGCTTTCGAAGGCATATCATTATAAAAGATAAAATTATTTTTTAATTTAGTATGCAGGCAAAGAAATCGCTTAACCCAATACCCGCTACGATGCGTGAGAAGAAACGCTATATCTTATTCCAGATAATTGGAGGTGCTGATTTCGATGAGAGCGATGTGCTGCATGCAATAAACGATGCTGTGCTGAGCCTTTTCGGTTCTTTTGGCTTCGCACGCATAAGCCCGAAGCTCATTGAATGGCACAAAGGGAACGCAACAGGAATACTGAAATGTGAGCGTTCTTCAAAAGATGGGGCAATTGCTGCGCTTCAATTTATAAAAAATATAAAAGGAAAGCAAGCGCTTGTAAATGTGATCTCCGTTAGCGGCACACTCAAAACACTTCGTGAAAAAAAGCCGCAAGCAAGCCCTAGTGAGAATTAAGGCTGTGCTTTCTTGCGATTGTAAGAACTACAAGTGCCAAACCAGCTATTAAAAGTGGGTTTGTTTCAGGGGTTTTCACCGGAGGTATTTCGCGTTTAACATTGAATGTTGTTGATTTTGTACATTCCAATGCATTACAACCAGGGATTGTTGCCTCAATAGTGTGAAGGCCTGGCTCCAAAAGTGGACCGTATTGCGAAACGGTATTGCATGGAACCCCTGTTAGTGTCAAAGCGGCTTCTTCTCCTGTTATGGTAAGGGAAACATCCTCTGTGCCAGCACAGCTTATGGAAATATTTGTTGTTTCGTATAACCTTACATCGTCTGCAGTTAGCGCGATAATGCCTTTAGGTTTGTAGAGCTTTATAACTGTTAAGCCCGTAGCAACGTTTCCATATGCATCCACAGCGGTTACTTTAGCAGTATATTCTCCCGGATGTGCATAGGTGTGCATAGCCTCGTATGTGCCACTTTCCACAGTTCCATCACCGAAATCCCACTGAAACTTTTTGAACATTTCCTGCTGCTTTTTGCCCAGTATCCTAAATATCACACCTAAAGGAGCTTGTCCTTCAGCTGGCATGGCTACTAGTGAAATAGAGGGCATACTTTTGCTTACCACAACCGTGGCTTTTTTCAATGCTGACAGCTTCTGCTTGGTTCCATCGTAGCCATTATCCGTAACAATTAGGGTTACTGTATACACTTTATAGTTTGAACCATCATCAGCATAGATATGCCTGACAACCTTGTTACTGCCCTTTGTGCCATCGCCAAGGTCCCACGAATATGATGTTATAAAGTCGTCAGAATCCGGGTCTGTGGAGCAGCTTGCGTCAAATACAAACTCTGTAATGCCCGGTGCTCCTCGCCTATCTGCTGGCTCTATAGTAAAGCACGCTATTGGGGGTTTGTTTTCTTCTGTTGGCACAACGCCACCGCCAGCGGTACGTTTCACACCGTTTATAAGTACAGTTGCGCTGTCACAGGCACCTTGTTCATCACAGGCTTTAAGCGTTACAACTGTAATGCCTTCTGGCACAGCATAGCTCTGGTTCAAACCTGAATTGCTCAGAATATCATTCCCTTCACCATCTTCAAAGTGCCAGTTACATGAAACTATCGTTCCATCAGGGTCGGAGCTTTTTCCACAGCTCAGTTCTACAACATCCCCCGCAAATACGTTTATGGTATTGCTTTCAGGGTCGGCTTCAGGCGTGGATTCAATAACTGCATTTGGCAAGCAATTTGCAATGCCTGATTCTTCCGTGCATCCATAGGTACAGTACACTGTTGCTGTGCACGCTTCCTGTGTTCTGTTCACTTTGCAGTATGGCTCGCTGCCTGATGGATGGAAACACTGTCCACGCTTTACATCTCTATACTTTCTTTTATATGTGGGCTCGTCCCCTATGGTATCGCACTTCCAGTGCTTGCATGGTCCTTGGTAGTTATATCTTGTACAGTCATCTATTTCGTACAGATAGCCATCACATGAGCTCCAGAGGTAAACAGCGTTGTTGTAACATCTGAGCTCTGTGGTACAGCTTGGAGGCGGCGTGGCAGTAGGACTTGGTTGTGGGCTTGGACCTGGCGAAGGGCTCGGCACAGTAGCAGTAGGACTCGGGCTTGGACCTGGCGATGGAGCCATGCATTTGGAATTGTCACAGCGATCGAATTCCCAGCATGCGTGCTGTGAGTTCCATCTACAAATAACAGCATCTTCACAGTCACACCTGTTTTTGTTTTCAGACTTACACTCTTGTGAATCAGGGTAGCATTGGGTAGGGCATACATCATTATGGCAGCCATTGAAGAGGTAGCAACCACTTGCAGAATCAAATTTGCAGGTAACCGCATCCTTGCACTCACAATTGCTTGCATAATATGTCTGGCATGCATCATATGTCTCTGGACACCAGGGCACAGGGCTTGTTTCCGGCGGCGTACTTGGACTCGGGCTCGGTGAAGGTGAGTACGGTACGCATGCTCCTCCAAGGCATACGTAGCCTGCTGCGCAGGTATCCGCAACACCACCATAGCCACACCTATCACGCCAGCAGACAGTGCTTGGACCACAGCAATAATATTCTACAGGTCCGCAATCTGTAGGTTCTGGCTCTGTAGGTTCCGGTGTTTGGGTAGGTTCCGGACTAGGCTCAGGACTCGGCTCCCAGCTTGGCTCCGGACTAGGTTCCGGACTAGGCTCAGGACTCGGCTCCGGAGTTCCTCCACCTCCACCGTTCATAACTATTTTTGCATATCCGGAGGATGCAAACAGCAGAATAAAAAAGAACGGTAAGCATATTGGCAATACGCTTTGTATACTTTTGGGGGGCGCCATACTAACCAATTTTATTAAAAACCAAAAAAATATAAAATAAGTTTGTTTCTATATGGAAGATGATGCTGGCGGTTTTCAGGAATCAAAAACTCAAAAAATATCTTTTTTTGTTTATTATAGCATTTGGCATAGGATTGCTTTTAATATACAGCATAGTTCCTGCTGCTCCAAATGTAAAGCTCATACTCAATGCTTCACAGCTTGAGCACCATTCTTTGTTTGTTGTTCCGCCAGGAAGCTTGCAGATTGATTTCTATAACGATACAGAAAAACAGTGCGTTTTTGTTATGTTTCCCTATGCAAATGCAGGCAACATAAAAACAAAGTTTATAAAATCTATTGAGCCCGGGCAAAGATTTCCATTCTCTGTAGATGTTGCTAGTGGCGATGCCTATGCCGTGAAATGTGCCGAAGCCAATCTTGGCTTTGCATGGAAAGACCTGCCTGTGCTGGTTGTTGCAGAATCCAATGAAATAATATGGCATATAGAAATCAAGAACGGCACGCTCTGGGATATGGAAAAGCATACCCGAATGAAAGAACTTACCGCTTCACCTGGGCAAAAGCTCTGGTTTATTGTGAAAAACAGCGATAAAAACTACTGGAGCTTCGACCTTGTGATAAGCAAGAAGCAGGTGGCTGAGAAAGGAATGCCTTTGAAAATTTACAGAGAGCGCTATTGGCCACCGCTGAAAAAAGATCAGGTGTTGGTTATGGGTCCAATCTCTCTGGATAAGGTAATTTACTCTCTGAGTATAATCGATTTCTACTGCAAGGAGAACTGTAGGAGGCAATCAGCAGTCAGACTTTTGGTGAAATAGCGCTGGCTTTGGCAGATGGTTTTGGAAAACATTTAAATTATTATGTTGGTATAAATTGTTCAGTTAAACCCGATTTTGCTGATATTTATGTGAGGGGTGAATAATTTGTATATGGAAGAAAGCTCAAGGTTTGCAACAGCCTATGATAGAGCAGCAACGATGTTTTCTCCAAAAGGCAGGCTCTATCAGGTGGAATATGCATCAAAGATTGTTGAACAGGGGACGCTTGGCATAGGGCTTGTATATTCCAAAGGTGTTTTGCTTGGTGCTGAAAAAGCAATTACAAGTAGCTTGATGATACCGGAATCCATAGAAAAGCTTTTCAAAATAGATGACCACATTGGTGCTATAAGTGCTGGTCTTGTTGGCGATGCACGCAGGCTCATAAAGATTGCTCGCGAACTCGCTCAGGAAAACATAATATACTATGACGAAAGCATAGATGTGGAAAAGCTTGCAAAGGAGATAAGCTCTATAAAGCAGATTTTTACGCAGTATGCGGGTATGCGACCTTTCGGCGTAAGCTTCATAATCGCCGGTGTAAACAACGGAAAAGGGCGCGTATTCGAAACGGAGCCCTCGGGAGCGCTCGCGGAGTACAAGGCAACAGCCATAGGAAAGAACAAGAAAAAGGCATTGGACCTGCTCGAGAGGAAATACAGCGAGAAGCTTTCTCTTGAAGATGGCATAAAGCTCATAGCCAGCATAATAAAGCACTGTAAAGAGAAGGGCGAAGCATTCAATATAAACAATCTGGAGTTTGCATACATCGAAGATAAGGTGCCCTTTACCAAACTTACCTCAAAGGAGCTGAAGTCTGCCCTTGGTAAGTGAATGTTTATAAGAAGTTTGCAGTTTTTTCACTAGGGATTGCCCATGGTAAAACTTGAGGATGCAGTAATCGCTCGTTATACTTACAAAGGCAACAGATTTGAGGTTCTGGTTGATCCAAATTTAGCGATGGAACTGCGCAAAGGCAAGCATGTTGACTTCGAGGAGCTGCTTGCTGTAGATGAGGTGTTCAAGGATGCTGCGCGCGGCGAGCGCCAATCAGAAACCATTATAAAAGAAACGTTCAATACTGATGATATAAAGGAGATTGCAACAAGGATAATAACAAAAGGTGAGCTCCAGCTTACAACAGAGCAGAGAAGAGAGCTCAGGGAAAAGAAAAAGAAGGAAATAATACAGATAATATGCAGAAACGCATACAATCCCCAAACCAAAGCGCCGCATCCACCCGCAAGGATTGAAAAGGCAATAGAGGAACTCAAAATAAATATAAATGAGTTTGAGCCTGCAGATGAGCAGGCTGCAAGGATAATAAAGCAGCTCCGTGCTGTATTGCCAATATCTGTAGAAAGGCTTGAGTTAGCGGTGAAGATTCCAGCGATGTACGCTGGCAAGGCAAGCTCCGTGATTTACGGCTACGAGGTGAAAAAACAGGAGTGGCAGCAGGATGGTTCGCTCATAGTTTTGATTGAGATTCCTGCTGGTTTGAAAGCAGAGCTCATAGACAAGCTCAGTAAGCTCACCCATGGCGAAGCGCAGATAAAGATTCTTAGTAAGGAGGAATAATGGATGAATTCAAGGCTTGTTATTCCCGGAGAACTCGTGACTGAAAAGCGAATGAAACTGGGTCCACATGTGTTCGTGGAGAAGGGAAAGATTTATTCAGACACCTTGGGGCTTGTGAAGATGGAGCGCGGCGTTGTCAGGGTTGTGCCTTTGCAGGGAAAATACATGCCTAAAGCAAACGATGTTGTGGTCGGCATTGTTGTTGCAGAGGAATATTCCTTTTATATAATAGATATAAATTCCTTCTACTATTCGTTCCTGCCCAAAGAAGAAATAAAGCTTCCTCTAAAAAAAGGAAGCATTGTAAGCGCTAAGATCGCGAGGGTTAACGAAATAAACGAGGTCTCACTCTCAAACATAAGGGTGCTTCATGGTGGCGAGATCATTCCCATAGCACCTACAAGGGTGCCCCGCGTCATAGGAAAGAACGCAAGCATGCTTAAGCTCCTTCAGCACGGCACAAAATGTGCCATCATTGTTGGCATGAACGGTTGGGTTTGGGCAAAGGGCAGAGAGGAAAACATAAGGCTTCTTAAGAAAGCATTGCAGAAGATAGAGCGCGAATCACACCTGAGCAATCTCACACTCAAAATACAGAAGATGTTATCTAGTAAAGAAGCAGATAAGGTATAGAGGTGTAATTATGGCTGATGAGGAATATCGCAGGGTAGATGGAAGAAAGGTTGATGAATTAAGACCTATAAAAATTATTCCTTCTGTGCTTAGTAGGGCTGAAGGCTCTGCTTACATAGAATGGGGACAGAATAAGGCACTGGCTGCTGTTTTTGGACCCAGAGAAGCGTTGCCACAACATATACAGAATCCAACAAAGGCGCTTGTGAATTACGTATACAGAATGGCAACATTCTCAGTGCCTGATAGAAAGAGCCCAAAACCGGGTCGCAGAGAGATAGAGATTTCCAAGGTTTCCGGCGAAGCTCTTGAAAAGGCAATATTCGTTGAGAGATTCCCAAACACAACAATCGATATTTACGTGCACATATTCGATAGCAATGCAGGCACAAGGTGTGCTGCTCTTACTGCTGCTAGCGTTGCGCTCGCTGATGCAGGCATACCAATGCGCGACCTTGTTGCAGCCTGCGCTGTTGGCAGAGCAAATGGCAAGATAATTTTGGACCCCTGCAAGGATGAAGAGGATGCAAGCGATGCTGTTGATATGCCGCTGGCGATAATGCCACGCACAAAAGAGGTTGTGCTGCTTCAGATGGATGGCCTCATTTCCAAAGAGGACTGGAAAAAGGCGTTTGAGTTTGGCCTAAAGGGCTGCCTTGAGGTTTATGAGATTCAGAAGCGTGCTCTAAAGCACAGGTATGAGGCGCTTGCCAGAACCGAACAGAAAGCAATAAAAGCTGTGGATAAACAACTTATGGATGCAGCTGAAAGCTTAGAGAGGTGAACAATTTGAGAGACGATATTTTATGGGAATTGCAGGCAGATAAGGTTAAGGATTACCTCAGGCGTTCACAGCGCTTGGACGGCCGTGCTCTAACAGATTACAGGCCATTTACGCTACAGCTTGATTTTTCCAAGAATGCGCATGGTTCGTGCCGCGTACAGCTTGGCAAAACAGATGTTATTGTTGGTGTAAAGATGGATGTTGCAGAGCCATACCCGGATACGCCAGATGAAGGTTCAATTACTGTTGGTGCAGAGTTCACGCCGTTAGCATCGCCAGTTTTCGAACCCGGGCCACCGGATCAGAATGCAACAGAGCTCGCAAGGGTTGTTGATAGGTGCATAAGAGAGAGCAAAGCGCTCGATTTCAAGAAGCTTGTAATAGAGGAGGGCTCAAAGGTATGGTTTGTTTTTATAGATATCTATGTGGCTAACGACTGCGGCAATCTTTTCGATGCAAGTTCGTTAGGTGCATTAGGTGCCCTTCTAAACACAAAGGTGCCGAAACTTGAGGATGGAAAGGTTGTGAAGGGTGAATATGCAGGCAGGCTTGAAGTTAGCAAGATGCCACTGCTTACCACATTCGCGAAGATTGAGAATTCGATAGTTCTTGATCCCGCGCTCGATGAAGAAAAAGCGATGGATGCAAGGCTTTCCATAGGGACAACAGAAGAGAGGCTTATCTCTGCAATGCAAAAAGGTCTAGGCGGAAGCTTCAAACAGGCAGAGATAGAACAGTGCATAGATATAGCGTTTGAAAAGTCCGAAGAACTAAGAGATGGGCTCAGAAAGGCTCTAAAGGGTTAGATGTTTTCAAAGGTGATTTAAATGGGTGATACAAAAAAAGTAAAGCATGCTGGCAGATTTGGCAGCAGATACGGAAAGGGAATAAGAGATCGTGTGCTTGAAATAGAAGTAAAGCAGCGCACTCTGCATAAATGCCCCAGCTGTGGCTCTAAGGCTTTAAAAAGGGTTTCTACAGGTATTTACAGATGCAAGCGCTGTGGCATTGAGGTGGCGGGCGGCGCATATACGCCAAGCACGATGGCTGGCAGCATAGTGAAAAAGATGGTGAAACAGAGAAAGTTCCTGCCATTGCTCAAGGAGCTATTGGAAAGCACAGAAGGCGAAGCCGCTGAAACAAAACCCGAAGAGGAGAAAGAAGAGGCAAAAAAGGAATCAATAGCTGAAAAAGTCGAGGAGTAGGTGTTTTTATGTATAAATGTGCTAGATGCGGAAAGGAGTTTGAGGAACTGCCAAAGGATCAAGTAAGATGCCCCTACTGCGCTTACAGAATAGTAATAAAGGTCAGGCCAAACATCACAAAAAAGATAAAAGCGCGATAGGATGGGTGCTTACAAGCTTAAGCTTGCTCTTCAGTTTGGATCTGAGGATGAAGCGGCTATAGTGTATAAGGCAGTATTGCCCGACCTTAAGAGAAAGCATAAGCGCTCACAAACAAAAGTTTCAGTAGAAGGCGATAGGATAAAAATGGATATTGTTGCCAGTGATCCTACTGCTCTTAGAGCATCGTTCAATTCGGTTGCAAAGCACATCGCGCTTTCCAAAGAAATAATAGATAGGTTTTCATGTTCAAAACTTTAGGAGGTTTTAGAAATGAACACGGAACAGCAAAAGCTTTTGGAGTTCCATAAAGGGAGGGAGCAGCTTATTAATGTTGGTGCTAGAAAGCAACAGCTTCAGGTGCAGGCAGCGATGATCCAGAGCGCGCTAGATGAGCTGAAAGACTCAAAGCAGGAGAAGGTGTATAAGATCGTTGGAAATATAATGATAGAAAAGGATGCAAAGCAGGTTGAGAAAGAGCTCAAAGAACTCAAGGAGCAGCTGGATGCGCGCATAGAAACGTTGCAGAAGCAAGAAGATTCTCTTATAAATAGGCTCAACAAGCTAAGGTCTCAGCTCGAAGGTCAAGAAAAGAAAAAGGACTAACAGTGTCTTTATGGCTATAGATGCTCTTTTAAAGCTAAGCGATAAAAAGATACTCGTGGTTTCACATAGAAGCGCAGATGTTGATGCGCTGGCATCAGCATCTATTGTGCGATTGCTCCTTATGGATAAAAACCGTGTGGAGATTGGCATTCCTGAGCACGTAAATAGGTCTGCTAGGAGGCTTGCGGAAACGATGGAGATTTCTTATAATATGCAGCCCGTTTTCTCCGAGTTCGACGTCCTTGTTATTGTCGACCTCAATTCTTATGGAATGCTTGGCTCTTTTGCAGAATCTGTAAGAAGGTTTAATAAGCCCATATTCCTTTTCGATCACCATAGCGCTTCGGAGGATGCTATTGCTGAAAGGGAAAATTCCTTAATTGTTGAGGATGCTGCAAGTACAACAGAGCTCTTATGGTGCTTTATAAGGCAAAACGCTCCTGAAAAAATCGATGAGCAGATAGCGCTTCTCACCATTTGCGGCCTCATATCAGATACTGCCCACTTCTCCTTCGCAAGCAAGGATACTTTCAGAGTAATGTCTGAAGCGATGGAAAGAACAGAGAAAACATTTAGTGAGATAATGGAGCTTTTTTCTGTTAAGCGAGAGCTTAGTGAGCGCATAGCGATGCTCAAAGCAGCACAGCGCACAAGAATCTTCAGGGCAGGCAAAACAATAATTGCCTTAAGCGAGATAGGCGCGTTTGAATCGCAGTCTGCGAGCGCCTTGCTTCACCTCGGTGCAGATGTCGCATTTGTTGGCACTATGGAAGAAAAAAGCGTCAGAATTTCGGGCAGAGCAAGGTTTTCCTTTATTGAGGAATACAATATGGATCTGGCAAAGGATGTTTTCCAGAAGCTTCCTAGGTTTTTTCAGGGCGAAGGGGGTGGTCACGTAACTGCAGCGGCTTTTACAGGCAGAGCAAACTCACTTGAAAAAATCCTCGATAAATGTATGGAGCTTCTTATTGCAAAAATGAAGGAAAAGGAGCCGGAGCTAAGCGTTAAGGAGTATAGGGAATAGCCGCCTCTGCTAGCTGTTTAGCTTATCCACAATTCCAAGCAGATCGCTTATATCCTCGAGCTCAAAATCAGCTTTTACCTTCGAACAGTATATCACCTGCCCGTACTTTGCTAGTGCTGTTTTCATCCCGAGCTTCTTCGCTCCGAGAATGTCCTTCGAGGGGTCATCACCCACAAACAGTATCTGCGCAGGTTCTAGTTTTAACTGTTGCAGAGCCTTTTTGAAAGGCATCGCATGCGGCTTTGCCTTTGCCCCGGGTTTTCTGGCAACAACAACATCGAAGAAATCGCAGAGATTAAGCTCTGCAAGCCTTAGCCATGCCTGCTTTATTGGCGCATCGCTCACAATGCCTAGCTTCAGGCCGCGCTCCTTGAGCTTTATAAGGGTTCTAACCACGTTGGGATAAGGCATGAGATGCCCTGCTTTCACCCTGCGATATGCGATTATCGCCTTTGCAAGCATCTCATAATCAAGCTCGCCATGTACCTCTCGAATGAACCTATCAAATATACTCTGATTTTCCATCCCATACTTTTCATACATATCAAATAGAATCTTTATGCCTCTCTGTTCATCTATCTTCAGACCTGAGTCAATCATCGCCCTAACAGCCGCTTCGCTGCATGCTCTTTTCATCTTCATAAAATCTATAAGCGTATTGTCTAAATCAAACAGTACTGCTCTTATCATACTAAAAATAGTAATGTGCAACATTATTAACCCTTTTGCCCAAGCAAATTTTTATGCGATGCCCCAGATGTAATGAGCGCATGATGCGTGTAGGCATAGCCTATCTCGCAGGCGATAAAATAATGGAAAAGTGGCGCTGCCCCGCATGCGGCTTTACAATTGAAAAGCCTCGCAGTGAAACTATTTCAGATTTTTAAGCTTTAAAAAGCAGTATTCGCATATGAATTTGTTGTTGTACTCTATCCCAACTTCACTGTATTCATCGCACAGCACGCATAACCTGCCCTTCTCTTTTTTCTGGGTGAGCGCCCAGTCATAGAGCAGATCCCATGTGACCCATTTTGGCAGAACAAGCTCCTGCAAAACCGTTTTATCTTTCCTCAGAATGCGCTTCACATGGCTTGGTAGGATGTGTTTGTTTATGTTTTCAAGCCATCGCACCCTTTCAATATTGCCACGTCTTGCAAATTCAAGGAGTTTCTTTTCAAAAAGTTTTCCAGCCATACTGACACCCTATAAAATTAAGCGTGAGCCTTTTATTTCTTTTTCCCTCTGCGTGGTTTTAGCAATGCATCCATTCTTTTTACCGCTTCCATAAGTGTCTCCTTGCATTGCTCGAATTTTTTACTGCGCAATTCGCGCTCCGCTTTTGCGATCTCAACAACAACAGGCTGCGCCTTAGTTCCTGTAATTAATGAGCGAAGTTCCTTGAGAAATCCATACATATTTTTCTTTTGCCTAGGCGTCGCTCTTTCAAACCAATACTTTGCGTTTTCTGCAAACAGCGCGAGCTGATTTCTCACAACCACAATCCTTGCTCTTTCTCCCCCTTCTCTTTTGAGCTCTGCAAGCACCGCTCTCGGAAAGATCGCGCATTCAGAGCCTATCAAGTATATTCTGCCAGCAGCCTTTCTCAAGGCTTTTACAACTTCAGCTCCTCTGCTGCCAGTCCGTATAAGCCCTATCGCTTTCTTCAGATGCTCTTCAGCGCCTTTGAAGCGCCTATATCTATCTGTGAGCTCCCTCAGATTCTTTCTTATATTTTTCAGCTTCTGTTTTATAATCTCCTCCGGCACTTCAGGCCTTTCTAGCAAGTCCCTTATTCTGCGCAGTTCATCGTGAAGGGTAAGAACCTCCGATTCCCTTACAATATTTTCCCTTATCAGTATCCATTTTCTTCTCTTCAGGCGCGGCTCTTGTGTTAGGAGAGTATTCATCCTTGCAATAAGGTAGTTTGAAGCGGCAGCAAGAAGAGCGCGAGCTGCACCTATATTGTTGCGCTCCATAAATTGTAGAGCCTCCATAAGCTTTCTAACAGCCATCTTCTTTGTTGGAACACTTATGTGCACGCGTTTTATTCTGCCGGCGTCTTCTAAGCCAAGGTGTTCATAGCCTTTTCTCCTGGGTTGAACAAGGTCTACCAGATAAAATATAAACTTCTTCGCAGATTCTCTCTGTCTTTGATTCATATGCCTCCATTCATCATATAAAACTGCATGCATAGCGGCAAGATAGCTTTGGATGGCTTTGATTCTTTCGAACTCGCTGCTAACGCTTTCGATTGCATGGGCGGTAGCCCTTATAGCAGTATATGGGTTCGGATGGGTGACCGGTTCTTCCGGTTCTATTTTCCCAAGCGTTACCTCCCTGAACCGGGGTAAGCGCACTCTGCCGTCTGGAAGAAATTCTATCCTGAGCTCTGCAGGCGTCTTCATTCTTGGCTTATACTGCGCAAGAATCTCGCCTCTGCGCAAGCCCCTTTTTCTGGCAACTTTTGCAGGAACAACCCTTGGCTTCAAATATATCTTCCTTCTCCGCGGTTTTGGCATCCTATCACTTCAAATAAATTATGGTATGCCCTCTTTTTATTTTTCGCCTTAAGGAATATTTCTCCAGATAATGGACTGTGCTTTTGGGGATGCCCGTAACTTCCTCTATTTCCCTTAAAGGCCTAAAGTCGCGCCGCATTTCTATCGCTTGCTTCATCTTCGCGAGCGGAATGCCTATTGCTCTGCCTCTCTCACTCGTAAGCATTATTCTCAGCCCTTTTTCTTCCAGAAGTCTTTTCACCTTCCTTGCAAGCCTTTTGCGGGTTGAGGCGCTCATTGAAATGGTTTTGAGCCTCTTGCACCTCTGGATAAGAGCCAGCATCTTTTTGTATGGCAGGGGTCTTACAATGTGTATGCTTTCAGCATCGCGTGGCACCTTTGAGATATCTGCCGGGCTCTGTAATGAGCACCTCATTTTACAAGCACCTCTGTTGAGCGAATGAGCTTCTCCAGAAAGTTTAGAAGGCTTTCCCCAAAATCATTGAAACGTTCCTCAATGTTTTTTCTTCTTATATCGTTTATATTGAACTCGATAACGCTTTCTTTACGCTCTGTACCGAGTTTAAGCACGCTCGCCTTTGGAATTTTTGGGTTGAATTTATTTAGGGCTTCTATGCACTCAAGCATCTCTTCGCTTGTTTCCCTTTTACATGGCTCGAGCCTTGTACCAAGTCTCTCCAGAACTATTTCGCTAAAGCGCCTTGCATCGCTTACATTTTCCTTTATTTCCGCAAGCTCGCGAAGTGCCCTATGCAAAGCGCCAAACCCGTGTTCTTTCACATACTCGCGCAAAAAGAGCTCCACAAAAGCATAACCAAATTTTCTGGTTCCTTCAGCATCAGCACTCCATTCCATCATAAACGATTCGTTCTTATCGTAGTATTCCTTAAGCAATCGCCAGTCGCTTGCAGGCTTTATAACGTAGCTATACTGCGCATCGCTGTAGCTCTGGGTTCCATAAAAGAGGTTTGCAGTCCTCAAACCAAGCTGCTTTCTAACTATGTACTCAACAAATTTGGCCAGTGCTTCATCGAACCAGCTTGTATTGCTGGAGTTCCAGTTCATTATCTTCGCGTTGAAATTATGTGTAAGCTCATGCAACACAACAGGCGCAGCATCTTTCTCAAAAGCGCTTTCTTTCACAACTATGAGTCCTCCTGTAATATAAACACCTTCGCTGTAGTCATTTATCTTCTCCCTATACTTTTCATCTTTCAATACAGCAATACCGAAGATGTTGGAATCGAGCTCTATTCCAAGAACAGCTGGCACAGTGAAGTAGAGCTCATTAGCCCTTTCCAAACCTCTTGCAAGAGCATCATCTGAAAGCGTGCTCTCATTGAAAAGCAAAAACCTGCCGTATTCCTTGCCTTTATCAGAATACCCAAACCTGACTATAAGAGGTCCCGCGCCAGCAATGCGAAGCTCATAATCCCTTATGCTTCCTCTGAAAGCCGCTCCAGTATCAAAGCCAAAGATGCGCTTTCCATAGGCTCTAAACGCAACCCTTGTTTTTTCCTCTGTGGCAAGAGAGAATTCAGCAATAATAGCGTTTCCAAACCTCTCCTTTTCAAGCCCAAAGAGCTTTGCTTCTATATTTATTATCTCATCTCTTCGCCTAGCCGAGCTGTTTGTTTTTATTCTCAATATGCCATCGCTCAGCGCGTAGTCCTCTATCGTGCCCAGAGAATCGTTTATGCTCAGAATAGCGCTTTCTTTATGGAAGGGCATTGTAACAGAGAAATGGTTTGCAGGCATTTTGGAGTGTATATAGAGCATTATGTTTGCTATTGCATATTCATCCTCAAGCTCTAGATTGCAGTCCACATACTCCACATAGGCATTTACAGACGCAAACACAAGCAACGCTAGCACTAGGCACAATACTTTTCGCATTATAAAAAATAGCGGGTGCCAGTATTTATAGCTTAGCTTCCTCCCAGAAAGCGCCTCCGCAAGCAAACCATTTTTTAAAGCTTACCTTGGCTTTATTTCTTAATACACTTTTTTGATGGTTTATATGGGATTTAAGATAATTGGGATGGGTGCTTGCAGGGAGGTTGGAAGAAGCAGTTTCCTCCTAGATGCAGGCGATAAGATACTTTTGGATAGGGGTATAAAGCTCACACCAGAGCGGGTAGAGTATCCCCTGCCTGTTAATACAAGGCTTGATGCTGTCATAATATCGCATGCCCATCTCGACCATTCCGGTGATTTGCCAAGGCTGTTTACAAAAAACACTCCAGTAGCATATATGACTCCCGCAACCCTTGATCTGGCTGAAATGCTATGGCATGATTCACTTAAGATTGCGGGCATAGAGGGCACAGATGCGAAGTTTTCTAAGGTTGACATAAGGCGCACAAGAAAGTATACATTCCCTGTGAGCTATAGAGCGGAACTCGAGATAACAGAAAAGGTTACAATGCAATTCTTTGATGCCGGCCACATCGTTGGCTCGGCAATAACAAAGCTCAGCTTCGATGATGTGTCGCTTGTTTATACAGGCGATTTTAAGGTTGAGGAAACAAGGCTTCTTAACAAAGCGGATATAAAGATAGGCGAGGCAGACTATGTGATTATTGAGAGCACCTACGGAGATAAAGACCATCCAAACAGAAGAAAGGTTGAGAGGGAATTTGTTGAAGCATGCCTGGACGTTGTTGAGAACAGAGGCTTTGCAATAGTGCCTGCATTTGCGGTAGGCAGGTCTCATGAGATAGTGGATATTCTTGCAGAGTATGGGGTAAAGCACCCAATATATCTCGATGGAATGGCTCAGAAGGCTGCAAACATCACGCTCAAGTATCCGAACTATCTGAAAGATGCCAAAACGCTTAAAAGAGCGCTCAGAAAAGCGCATTGGATAAGGAATGAACGCGAGCGCAAGCGCGCTTTGAAAGAGCCAGCAATAATTGTGACAACAGCAGGCATGTGTGATGGTGGTCCGGTGTTGAACTATATAAAGCGCCTCCACAACGATGAGAAATCAGCAATATTCCTGACAGGTTATCAGGTTGAGGGCACCCAGGGAAGGCGCCTGCTCGAGGAAGGCGTTATAACAATAGATGGTAAAGAATACAGGCCAAAATGCACTGTGCGGAAGTTCGATTTCTCTGCGCATCCGGGACAGAGCGAAATGCTCCGTGCACTTAGAAAATGGAACCCTCAAGAAGTTTTCCTTGTTCATGGCGAACCTGAAAAGGTCAGGGCGTTCCAGAATAAGATAAAGGAAGAACTCGGCATAGATGCGCATCCTTTAGAGTTTGGTAAAACTGTTAAAGTAGGTGAAAGATGAGGTTCATTAATTTTCTGAGGGAAGCGTTTGCTCTTCTCATTAAAGAACCAAAGCTTTTCTTGCCAAAGATCCTGCTCACGGCCTTTCTCAGCGCAATTATACTTATAGGCTCGTTCATTGCCGTAACAAATGCTGACGTCTTTCTGCTCGCATCTCAGCCGGAAGCTATTACGCCTGATGTCGCAGAGAAGGCTTTATTTGTTATGACTGTGTTTCTCATTTTGATGCTGTGTATGATAGTAGCCCTTGTTTTTGATATAATAACAAATGGGATGTATCCAATACTTGTGAGCGATTTTTATAATAAAAGAAGGCTTTCTCTCAAAAGGGCTTTCAGGGAATCCTTGCGTAATGCTTCAAGAGTGCTTCCTGCCGGGATTGCACTTTACCTATTGGTGTTTATCCCATTTTCAATCTATATTGTTTATGCAAGCGTCACAATCCGAGGCGTCACGGAGCTTGCTTTTGTAATCCTTACTTCTGCACTTGTAGGTGCATTTCTCATCTACATGCTTTTCTATTTCCTGTATCCTGCAATAATGCTAACGCGCAACAGCGTTTTGCAATGCATAAAAAACAACCTAGCGCTTGTGAAAAGAAACGTGAAAACAGTAATCCTCGCAACGGTAATTCCCTTCATTTCAACACTAATTTCTTTTGGTTTTGCGGTTATATCGGCTTTTGAGCCGTGGTTCCTTATAGTATTTTTTATATACCGCTTATTGAGCACATGCCTTTTTACCTACCATATGGTTCTGAATCCAACGATATACCTTAAGGTGCAAAAATGAACAGGTTTTGCCCGAAATGTGGTACCGAGCAGGGGCCTTTTGTGGATGGCTTCTGCATGAAATGTTTTCTCGAGGATAATAGGCTTTTGATAGTGCCGGGCAGGCTCGAGCTGCGGAGATGCAAGAGATGCGGGCGCGTGCTTATAAACAGAAAATGGGTTTCTGATAGCGCAGATAATATTACAAGCTACATTCTGGGCAAAATAAAATGGGCCGATATGGAAGAAAAAGCGCTTGATATAGAGCTCAAGCGCTTGCAAAATGGCATAAGGGTTTTCCTAAACGTTTCGGGCAGGTTTAAAGGAGTCTCTCTAAGTGCAAGATATGAAACATTCATTTGTTACAAAAATCAACTCTGCAATGCATGCCTAAAGCTTTCTTCGGGCTATCATGAAGCAGTTGTTCAGATAAGGCATTCTGGTAGCTTACAAAGCACAGTGCTGAGCTCTGTGAAAAAGATTCTTGAATCGATGCAAAGCAAGGATCCGTTAGCAAGAATTGTTAAAACCTTTGAAAGAAAAAATGGTCTGGATATGCTCATAGGTTCGAATAAATCAGCCAAGCTTCTGGTTAAGGAGCTCAAAAAGAGATTCAACGCAAGCGTAAAGAGAACCTCAAGCCTTATTGGTGTTACAAAGGATGGAAAAAGAAAGGTGAAATACACCTATCTGGTAAGGCTTTCCTAGCCTTCATATCTCAAATCCTTTCAGAGCCTGCTTTATCTCGTTTATTGGTGTGTTGCACACAAGCAACGGTATGCGTTCGCTTTCTGCAATCTTTATCGCTATGCTGTCCACCTTGTTCGGGTCGTTTGGCCCATGCAAAACAACTACTGCAGGCTTCATATCCGTGCTGAAGCGACCTATTTTAATAGCGATCATCGGCGAACGCCCATTTACAACCTTCTGGAATATCAGCGCTCGCTCAGGAGTTCTGCCAAACAGATGCATGTATTCGTGCACAGGCACCTCAATTATTACCTTTAGAGAGTCTATCAGTGTGTAACCGTAGATGAATGTTTCCTTGAGTCTTGCCTGATTTGCTATGCACGTTGCCTTTATCTTCTTCGCAAATTCTGTTGCCTTCATAGCACCATAAAATTCGTGAATATCAAACGCCTCTTCTCCCGGCTCAAAATCTTTCATAAGCTGCTTTACCACCTTGCCGCCCCGTTGCATATCTATTTCAATAAGGGCATTCACAAACCTGCTTATCACACCAATGCCAGGGCTTTTTCTTCTGCCACCTTCATAGTCGCTTATAGTTGAGGAGCTTACCCTAAGATGTTCCGCAAGCTCTATCTGGCTTATCCCAAAGATCTCGCGCCACTTCTTCATGCTTCCGCCAGGGTCCTTGCTCAGCGTTATTTCACCAGCTATCGTCACTGCCAGCTTTTCCATGTAAGAATTAGAACCCAACAATATTTAAAATGATTTCGTCAATCGTCATTTTCAAAAAGATTGTTTGACGAATTGGTCAAATTAGTTTCTCTGTAACAAGATTTTTTCCAACCTTTAAGGTGTAGGCATTTTTCTTTCTTTTTGACCTGTAAAGTAGTTCATCAGCATTTTCAACAGCTTTAGCATAGGCTTTTCTAAATTCCTCCCTGGTTTTAAACGATGGAACGGAAACTATTCCCGCGCTGAAGCGTATTATGTTTGGAAAATTACTTACAAGTTTCCTTTTCACAGGCGAGGGTATCTCTATGGGTGCTTGCTTTATGCGTTGTGATTTGGTTCTGTATTTCCATAGTTCTTCAGCTGCTTTTTCTTGTGCGAGCCTGGCTGCTTTTTGCAGAAGCTCTGCTAGTTGCTTTGGGGTCACAGGCGCCCACACAAGTATTTCTTCCCCGCCGTGTCTGCCAACAAGCCCGCCTTTCTTTCCAACAGCTTCACTCAACGCTTTACCTAGCGTTCTTATTACGATATCGCCTGTTTTATGTCCAAAGACATCGTTTATTTCTTTTAGATGGTCAATATCTATAAATGCGAGTGAATTTTCTCTATGCTGTTTTGCTTCGAACCACATCCGCTCTTTGAAATAGCGATCTGTTAAAAACACTCTGAATTTAGGATCCCTTTTTTGCACATCTGCGAGTTGTTGTGCACGTGGAACATACATTTGTGCGAATTTTTTGTTAAGCTTCTGAAGGTTTTCCCATGCCTGCCTGAGCTCCTCCCTCTTGCGTTTGTCCAGTTTCTTGCTTCTTTCTAACCTTTTTATAATATTTTCGTAATACTCGCGCAATTCCATGTATTTTCGAGGGTATCGTTGCAGAAAGTGCTCTGCAGCGGTTATTGTCCTTATTGGTTTTGCCCTCTGTCCGGGCCTGTATCTTATTGTTTTAATGGTTTGTTTGCTTCTTGGTTTCTTTGCAGGCATGTAAAAAATATCTTCTACGGGTTTTTAATACTTAACTTTTAATAAATCGAGTGTATGCTTACCTCATGCGCCTTAGCGGTTTCTTTCTTGGTTTTGGCAGCGCAGACCTCTCACTACAATCGTGAAAAAAGCTTTCATCCACATCATTACCCTTTTTGAGTGCTTCCGCTATTGTTCTTTCAAGCCCCTAATAGCTCTTGCATGCACTATTCCTATTATGCCTAATTGTGTCGTTACGGACCCGGAGGGATTCGAACCCCCGACACCCGGCTTGCCTCGCAAGCGAAGCTTAGGAGGCCGGTGCTCTATCCAGCTGAGCTACGGGCCCTCAATACAAAAAATTTATGGAGAACTTTTTTAAATGAAAGGCATCAACGCAGTTAAAACCACCAGATAAAAAACTTAAATGCATGCACTATTTTAATTTAACTTGCAATTCTTCTTATAGTGAGTATATGTTTGCGCTTAAAGTTCCGGAAAACGCTTGCAAGCGCGAACCAAAGTGCAAACACTTCGGTGCTTGCGGTGGTTGCAGCTATCAGCACATATGCTATGAGGACCAGCTCAGGATGAAAAAGGCTTACCTTGAAAAGCTTTTTGAACGCGAGCTTGAGGTTATCCCCTCGCCAAAAGAATTCTTCTATCGAAACAAAATAGAGCTCGTATGCGCGTTTGGGAAGATCGGGTTGTGGAAGAAAGCAACTTATAAGCACGTTGTTGACCTGCAAGAATGCTGCCTGCATTCCAAAAAAGTTGCTGAGGTCCTGCCTGAATTGCGTGAACTGCTTAAAAAGCACAATATACAGGGCTACAATTATTTAACCCACAAAGGCTACCTGCGCTACATTGTTTTGAGGCATGCGAAGTTTACGGGTGAATATATGGTAAACTTTGTAACCGCAAACGAAAATGAAAATATTTGCAGGATTGCACAGGAGCTTAGAGAGAAATTCGATTCCATAATCTGGAGCGTGAATTCTAGCAGAGCTGACACTAGCTTCGCTAACGTGAGGCAGTTCTGGAAGAGTCCCTATATAGAGGAGCGCTTCGATAATATTACCTTCAGAATGGGTGCAAACACATTCTTCCAGAACAATAGCTACGTTGCTTTGCAAATCTACCGCAAAATAAAGGAATGCGTTTCAGGCAGGGTTCTCGACCTCTACGCTGGCTGCGCAACAATTTCTGCGTTCGTTGCCGATAATTGCAATTATGTAGAAGCTGTGGAAATAAATAGCGAAGCTATTGACTACGGTTGCACAAACCTTAACATCAACAATATAACAAACGTTAAGCTCTTACAGCAGGATGTTTATGCTTACCTGAAAAACAAGCAGAGCCTTGACTTTGATTATGTTATTGTTGATCCGCCGAGAGCCGGCTTGGAAAAGACACTAAAGCACATTCTGCGCTTAAAACCCAAGAACATAATTTATATTTCCTGCAACCCTGTTGTACTCAGGCGCGAGCTCTTTTTTTTCAAAAAGTTCTACAATATTTCTGAGCTGCTCGCTTACGATATGTTCCCACAAACCCAGCACATAGAGTTGCTTTGCGTGCTTGAAAGAAAGTAGCGTTGGATGTGTTTTGTTGTTATACTCCTCTAATTCCAACCTTCTTCACGTATGCTTTCATTATATTTGCCATTTTTTGCAGTGTTTCTCTGGAATACGGAGCTATTTTCTCAAATTTTGGATCCAGCAGAGGCACATCATTTACAAACTGCTGCAGATAGTATGCTTTTGCACCTTTAATTAACTCACCTATTTTATGCATATCTTTGAGCTCAATTATTGTTGGCACAACCGTTGTTCTGAATTCGTAATCTATGCGATCTTCAAGCAGCAAAGCAATGGTTTCTTTTATTGCCTCTTTATTCACCTTCGTGCCTGCCGCAATCTCATATTTTTCCAAAGGGGCCTTTATATCCATCGCAACGTAATCGATAATACCCCCATCTATAAGTTCCTTCACGAATGCAGGCATAGAGCCATTAGTATCGAGCTTTATTTCGTAGCCCAAAGCCTTTACCTTCGGCAGGAATTCCTTCAGTTCAGCATGCAAGGTGGGTTCACCGCCAGTGATGCAAACACCCTGCAGAACTTTCCTGCGCATCCTCAAAAATTCGAGTATTTCTTGTTCTGTTATAACGTTTTTTTCCTTCTCGAGCACAAGTGTTGCATTCTGGCAGAATGGGCACCGGAAGTTACATTTATCAACAAAAAGTGTGCATGCTACTTTACCTGGATAATCCACAAGCGTGGTTTTTTGCAATCCACGAAATATCATCGCTTACTTCCCCTTTTCTTAACCTTCGCTAGGGCCTTCTCAACAGAGTATGTTTTCCTTTCCTCGAATTCCTGCTGCTTTCCTGTATTCCAGTTCTGCACAGGCCTGTAGTAGCCAACAACCCTGCTGTAGACCTCTGTTCTCCTGCCACATTTCACTCTATCACCACCATTGACTTCTATAGGGCATGTGTAATGCTTACCCGGTATGTAGCCATGCACAGGGCATATGCTGAATGTTGGTGTTATTGTAAAGTAAGGCAGCTTGTAGTTGTAAGCGATTGTTTTTACAAGCTGCTTGCAGGCTTCCGCATCTGATATCTGTTCACCGATAAAACCATGCAATACAGTGCCACCGGTATATTTGCATTGCAGCTCATCCTGGTGGTCCAGAGCCTCAAATATATCATCGGTGTAATCTACAGGCAGGTGTGTTGAATTGGTGTAATATGGCGCATCCTTTGTGCCAGCGGTTATTATGTCCGGATAATTCTTTTTATCTATCTTCGCAAGCCTGTGCGAAGCACCTTCGCCAGGGGTTGCCTCGAGGTTGTACATATTGCCTGTTTCTTCTTGGAAGTCCTGTAGGCGAGCGCGCATGAAATCAAGAACTTTCAAAGCGAAGCGCTTCCCCTCCTTGCTTGCAATACTTTTTTCCAAGAAGTTCAGGCATGCTTCGTTCATTCCAATCAGGCCAATTGTTGAGAAGTGGAAATCCAAGGTGCCTAGGTAGCGCTTCGTCCATGGGAGCAACCCATTCTTCATGTTCTTTTCAACTTCCTTGCGCTTTATCTCAAGCGACTCCTTTGCCAAATACATCAAGTAATCAAGTCTCTCGAAGAAGTCATCATCGTCCTTTGCAAGATAACCTATCTGCGGCATATTGATTGTTACAACCCCTATAGAGCCTGTCTTTTCACCAGATCCAAATAAGCCACCTGTCTTCATCCTAAGTTCGCGAACGTCGAGCTGCAAGCGGCAGCACATACTGCGCACATCGCTCGGCTTGAGCGAGGAATTGATAAAGTTCTGGAAATAGGGCGTGCCATAGCGTGCAGTCATCTCAAATAGCAGGTTTGCATTCTCGCTGTTCCAGTCGAAATCGCGAGTGATGTTGTAGGTCGGAATTGGAAAGGTGAAAATGCGACCATTCATATCACCTTCCATCATAACCTCTATAAATGCACGGTTTATCATATCCATCTCTTCTTTGAAGCAGCCATACGTATCTTTAATTTCCTTTCCTCCCCAGATTGCTGGCACATCTCTTAGATCTTCAGGCACTGTCCAATCAAGCGTTATGTTTGTAAACGGTACCTGATTGCCCCATCGCGAGGTGGCATTTACAGAATAAACAAACTCCTGAATCCCTTGCTTCACTTTTTTATAATTAAGCCTGTCCTTCGCAACGAAAGGCGCTAAGTAAGTATCAAACGAACTGAATGCTTGAGCGCCAGCCCATTCGTTTTGCAGCGTTCCCATAAAGTTTACCATCTGTCCCAAAGCCGCACTAAAGTGCTTAGCAGGTCTCGATGCTACCTTACCTGGAACGCCATTGAAGCCTTCCTGGAGAAGCTGTTTCAATGACCAGCCGGCGCAGTAAGCAGCGAAGGTGCCTACGCCAAGGTCATGGATATGGAAGCTCGCTTTCTTGTGTGCCTTCGCTATCTCGGGCGGATATATGTGTGTTAGGGTATATTCGGATATTACAACATCGCTTATATGCGCCTGCAAACCGCTAATCGAATAACCAGCATTGCTATTCTCGCGCACGCGCCAGTCTCTCTCAAGTACATAATCCTCTATAATGTTTGCAGCCCTCTCCAAAAATGCTTTTGTGTCCCTTATAGCGGAGCGCTTCGCTCTGTAAAGAATGTATGCTTTTGCAGTTTTTGCATGTCCCTCCTCAATAAGCACTTTTTCAACCATATCCTGAATATCCTCAACGCTTGGTATGCTCGTTCCGAACTTTTTCTTAAGTTCATGCACAACCTTATCAGCAAGCTTTGCTGCGAGCTTTCTGTCTGTGCCGCCAACAGCCTTTGCAGCCTTCCAAATGGCTTCTTCTATCTTTTCCTTTTGAAAAGGCACTATTCTGCCATCGCGCTTCTTTACCTTCTCCAAGAATTTCCTAGGCATATCGCTTGCCACCCCCCTGTTTCAATGCGTTAAAAAATAAGTGCAAGCTTGTTTATAAGCGTTTCTCCCTTCAACATAACCTTTTCAAAATCCCCCGTTTTTTCCAGAAAAAACGCACAAAAATTAAGTGCTTATGTATAAAACGAGCGCTGAAAATACAGGCACTATTAAATTATCTTCGTCAGAGAAAAGCTCTGCAAGTGCGGCAGGGACAGAGACTGCAACGCTAACCACAAGACTGCCTGTGAAAATAAACAGGGCAAGCGATGAGGCAAAAATAAACGCTAGTGTTCCTTCTACGCTCTTTCCGCTAACGATTTTATGCCTGCCAAAACGCAGCCCTATGATTGTCGCCAAACCATCTCCAAATACCACTGGCAACAGCGCAAGGTATGCAATTGTTTCCTTCGCAGCAAAAAGTGCAATCAAACTAGTAATGGCAGAGCCAAGAAAGAACATAAATGTCCCTTCACCTGGTATGCGCTCGCTTTCTCTTCCAAAAAGTTCAACTGCAAGCGAGAGCGCGGGAAACTCTACACCTGCTTTTATTAGAAGTGCAATTGGAACACCGAAAAGCAAGCAAAGCACGCTTAATTCAAGCAATGCAAGCGCACCAAGGTAATATGCAACAAGAAGTATTATGGTGCCAAATGCGATGTGAACGATTTTTCTCGCAGTCTGCAATCGCTCACCTCTTTTTCAGCACGTAAAAGCGATGCTTCTTTTCGAACGGGCTCAAAGGAATGCTTTCAACAATCTCAAACTCTTTTTCCAATATCTTCGCCTGCTTTTTGAATACCTTGCTCGGCTTTTTTGTAGAGCTTATGCTCGGTGCTTTTAGAGCAAGCATCGCAAAGCAACCTTTTTTCAAGAACCGCTTTGCATTTTTTATCAGAATGTCTGCCTGATTCTTTTGCGAAACATCTTGGTAAATAATGCTTGGCTTTATTTGTTCAACATATTCAGCATAGCTCTCCGGTTTGTTTGCATCCGCTAACATTGGAATGATGTTTTTCCTCTTTTCGCATACCTGAAGGAGTTTTGCTAAGCACTTCTCACTTATATCAACACCGAAGATGACTCCTTTTTCGCCGATAATATCGCTTATGTGCGAAGCAGTTGTTCCTTCAGCAATGCCAAGATACAAGATTCTGGAGCCAATGCGAATAGGCATATTCTTTAACTTCTTCACAATTGCAGCCGCAAGCTTTGAGCGAAAAGGATCCCAGCAGCGATACTCAATGCCATTGAAG
>JAGHBI010000008.1 GCA_021161055.1 Candidatus Iainarchaeum sp.
ATGCGCTTAGGAACAATCTTTCCATACTTTTAATAAAACTTCATACTGAATTAAAAATGTTTTTGTTTACACAAATACACGAATAAATATGGAAAAGGCTGTCAATGCAAATCTTATTCCATCTCTGCTTGCGATTTTACTTATTTTGAATTGCGCTCATGCGGGGGATGGCATTCATTCACATATAAGCCCGGAAAGCTGCGATTGGACCAAAATGAATGTCCCTTTTTCAATAACCTGTATGGTTGGAACACATGCAGAAGGCGAACATGCGCATAAGTTTTGCCCCGAAGGAACGAAAACGTATTATGCAATAGTGGAAGCTGATGCAAAATGTCCAAAAAGTGGTTTTACTGAGGCTGCTGCAGGAGAAGTTACCTGTGAGGAGGGTTCTATTTGCATAAAAAAAGTGTGCTTTTATTCGAAAAGCGCTGATATGGAAGAGAGTATTAAAGAGAGTGGTGAATTCAAAATAGATAAGACAAAGCCCAAGGTGCAGATAAGCATTAGCCTGGAAGAGTCTAATGGAAGAAGATTCACGGTGATAAGTGCTTCTTGCAACGATACCGGCTCTGGTTGCGATACTCTAAAATACAAAACATGCAAAACGTCACGATGGATACAATATACCGGCACAATAAAGGTTGAAAATATAGAAAAGATATTTTTTAAGGCAACCGACAGGGCAGGTAACGAAACTTTGATTGAGAAAAGCCTTAACATTGAAAGCGATGCAGACAATCCCACAAAACCTGGAGCTCTGAACGTATCGTTTGAAAACGGCTCTGTTGTTTTACAGTGGGAAGAAAGCACTGATGAGAGCAGTGGGGTGTTGGGTTATAAAATTTTCAGAGTTGCTAACCACACCATTGAAGAGATTGGGTTCACGCAGGAGACATCCTTTAAGGATACACAAATACCTTCAGGGCCAATAACCTATCGCGTAGTTGCTGTTGATTTTGCAGGCAATTATTCGGAAGCAAGTGAGGCATCGCTCAACTTTTCTACAGAAATTGAACTTACTGAACTTTCACATAAGTCTGGTTGGTATAGAGAACCGTTCAAGGTTTTGCTAAAATGTGTTTATGCGAAAGGCTGTTCTAAAACGTTCTTCAGAATAAATGGAGGTAAATGGCAAGAAGGCAGCGAGATTGAAATAAAGCAGCAGGGTAAACACGCAATAGAATTCTATTCCCTAGGCAGAGACAATACTGTGGAACAGGTTAGGGAAGCATGGTTTGGGTTGGATACAGAGGCACCAAAAGTATCTTCGCTGATCTTAACACTGGATTCAAAAGGGGTCAAACTGAGGTGGAACTGCCCTCCAGACAGGCAGAGTGGCCTAGCTAAATTTATAATCTATAAAAATGGAGCTCTGCTGGCAGAAACTACGGAAAAAAGTTTTTTAGATAGTGCAATTCAGCCAGGAAGGACATATGAGTATAGTATAGTTGCGATAGATCTTGCAGGCAACGAATCTACGCCAATAAAGAAAGTTATTGAAATGGCGCCAGGGCCTAGTATCTGGCCCTATCTGCTTATAATTTTCCTGATATTCATTATAGTAGGGTTTGCAATAATTATTATCAGAAAGATGAAGCACCCATATCGTGCTTAATTCTACTTTTTAACCTTACGTTCCAAAAAAATTATTATGATAAAGCGCGTTATGCTTCAGAACTGGCGTTCGCACAAGCGCACAGAGCTCGAGTTTGATAGGGGCAGCAACGTTCTCATTGGCAGAATGGGCGCTGGCAAAAGCAGTGTTGTTAATGCTATCTGTTTTGCGCTTTTTGGGACTTTTCCCGAGCTTCAGAGAAGAGAGGCAACACTAGAAAACGTTATTATGAACAGGCCTCTGAAACAGGAGTTTGCAAAGGTCGAGCTCGAATTTTTATATAATGGAAAAACATACAGGGTTGTGCGCGTTGTTTATGCTGGTAGCAAAACAAACGAAGCAAAGCTTTATGAGAACGATAGGCTTATTGCGGGCCCAAAGGTGAGTGATGTAAACAAGCGTGTGGAAGAACTTCTTGGAATAGATTATGAACTGTTCTCGCGAGCAATATATGCAGAGCAGAATCAGATCGACTATTTTTTGAAGCTGACCCCGAGTGAGAGAAAAACGAAGTTTGACCAGCTTCTCGATCTGGAAAGGTACGAAACGGTGCGCAGGAATGCTGTAACGTTGCGCAACTCGATAAAGGCTCTTATCGAGGAACGCAAAGCGAGTTTGAGCGAACAGAAAGCTATGTTCAGCGAAGAGGAATTGAGAGAACTGCAGAAACAGATAGAAGAAATCAGCAAGGTTATCGAAGCAAAGAAAAAAGAATTCATGCATGCGAAGAAGGAGCTTGAGAATGCTGAAGCGAAAATGAAAGCACTTCTTGAAAAACAGCAGAAGTATAATGCTCTAAAGGATAAGGTGGCCAGGCTCAAGGGCAGCATCTCGATGCTTGAGGAACAGATTGCAAAATTGAGCAAGATTCTGAATAAGGAGATAAAGGTTGAAAACAGGAATGCTGTTGAAGAGAAAATCAAGGCATTGGAAAAAGAGCTAGGCGCGCTCTCGCAGGCTGAAAATGAACTAAACGAGATCAGAGCAAAAATTAGAGAGAACAAAGCGAAGGTTGCACACATAAAAGAAGAAAATAGCAGGTTGCTTGCCGCTGTTCCAGAGGATGCTCGAAGCCTCGAAAAGATCGATGCAAAGATAAAGCAGGTTGATGAAAGAATAGCCAGCGTAAAGAATAAAGTAGAGGATTATAAGAAGAAGCGCACGAGCTATGAAGAGGAGCTAACAACAATAAGAAAAAAGATTGCTGTTGAAAACGATAGAATTGCAGAAGCGCAGGAACGCATGCAAAAGCTGAAGAAAGCAAAGGCCGTATGTCCAACCTGCAGGCAAGCGCTGACAGAGGAGCACAGAGAAAAGCTGCTGCAGGAGCTTGAAGCCGCGATAGCATCAGCCAGAGCAAACATAAAGAATTTGCAGGAAAGCGAAAATGCGCTCATAAAAAATATTGTTGCCTGCGATAAAAAACTCGAAGCGCTTGCGAAGGAACAAAACGAACTTGTGGAAATAAAGGCACATATCGCGCAACTGAAAGAAAACCTGCAACATGCTAAAGAGAATGAAGGAAAAATTAAAGCAATTGAAAAAGGAATCGCTGAACTTGAGAGCAAGGAAAAGAGCTTGGCGGATGTTAAAAAACGCATAGAAAACAAGCGCGCTGAACTTGAGAGCATGCGCTCAGAACTTGAGGCAATAGCGCATGCGGAAAATCTGCAAAAAAACAGAGCGTTGCTTCTTCAGTATGAAAAAGAGTTAGCGGCGCTTGCGTTTGATGAAGAGGCTGCCTCAAACGTTAAGGCCGAATTCGAAAGAAAGAAGGCAGCGGTAAGAACCATCGAAATGACAATAGAAAGCCAGAACAACCTTCTGAAAGAAAAGCAGATACGAATGCAGGAATTCCTGCGCAGAAAGCAGCTTATAGAAAGGCTTGAAGGGAAGATAAGGCACCTTGAGAAAATCTTCGAA
>JAGHBI010000085.1 GCA_021161055.1 Candidatus Iainarchaeum sp.
TATTTATGTGAATGCCATTGACTATGTGGATTTCAACACAGCAAAGGAAATATGCTTCATTGTTGATTCCACAAAGCCTGATTTAAATATAATATCGCTGGAACAAAATAGCGAAAGCTCGCTTTTATTAAAGGCTTCATTTTCAAACGATGTTATCAAGCTATATGTGGATTTTGCGGATCAGCGCTACCTGTTCGAAACGTTTGATTGGGACAGCAATATTAACCTAGAGGCTACGCTTGATATAAGCAATATTGAAGATGAGATTATTACAGTAAAAGTAACCGCAATCGATAGAGCACAGAATAGTGTGCAGGCAAGCGTGAAAAAACCACTGCTTCTCAAAGCAACAGCCAAGGTGAAGGACGTTGAAATACTTAGTGAATTTATAAAGAGCAGTGTGGAGCAGGTTGAGGATCTGGTGCTTTTTAAACAGCCGGATATTGAGAGTGGGCTTGTTGAAGCAGGTGCTCTTATAGAAAGTATCAGAGAGGAAATAGGCTCGGGAAACTACGACCATGCAAGAGAACAGCTTAAAAGCGCAAAAGCATTGCTCGAAGCACTGCGCTCCAAAAGCGCGCAGATAAAAGCATTGGAAACGTACGAGATTGATTATAATGAGGAAAAACCTGTTTTTTACAGCGAGCTTTTGGGATATTTCAAAAGCATGCCGGAGGAAACGAAAGGGCTTTGGGATGCGCTGGCAATAAAAAGGAAGATAGCAGTATTTGAGATACGGAAAATCAACAATGTTAATTATAGAGCTGTTGTTTCAATTACGGTGAAAAACACTAGCAAAGATAGTTTGGAGCCATTCTGGCTCATAGAGCTTGTGCCGAAAAGCATTGCAAGCGATTTTTCCAAAATTGAGACCAATACAGTGCTAAATGTGCAGACCTATGACCCGGTTGTGGAAATTCCAATAAGAGCGCTTTCGGCCGGGGAAGAGATTGTGGTGAGATACTCAGGGCCTCTGCTCGGCTCTGGAGAATATGAAAAATTAAAAATAGAGCTGAGTGACTTCTATGTACCTGTGCCTGTGGGAAGGAAAGGTGTAAAGGTGAATTTTGTGCACATTTACCATAGACCTAACCTTACACCGCTTGCAATCATAATAGTTGCGATAGGGTTAGCATATATCTTTTACAGGAGGAGCAGAAAATGATGAAAACATTTGAGGCTATGCTTGCGGCGGTTCTTATAATAACGGTTATTGTGATGCTTTCAATGCCTGCCTACAAAGCAAAAACAAAGTATGCCGAGGTGCGCAGAGCCTGCGAAAGGGCCCTTCTTTCTATGAGCGATAAGGATGATTTTAGAGCGTTGGTGCTCAATGCAAAGGATGAAAGCTCGCTGGAACCGGTAAAAACCTATGTGGATGAATATATAGAATTTCCCTTCGAGCTTCAGATATGTGATGAGAACAATAACTGTGTGGGGAGCAAGCCCTCTGTGGAAAATTACCTAACTGTTACATATTTAATGGACGGCAATATTACAGATTATAATATACTGGAAATAAGGCTCTATGTGTGGATATTCCCCTCGGAGTGATATGCATGGTGAGCTTTGGGAAGGAGGAAAGCGCACAGGCATACCTGCTTGTGGCATTCATACTGGCCGCAGTTATAGTTGCGGCTATATACTCCGTCAGGACCGCCTACAGGATAGCACCTTCGGGAACCTTCGAAATGGAAAATCTTAAGAGAGAACTGGTCCTAGCCTATACCAGTGGCATATACAGCGGTGATTTGAACTGGGTACTAAGCCATACAAGCGAAAAATTCAAGGAATTTTACATAGGAAAGCAGTTCACGCTAAAGCTGCTTTTCACAGCGTATGATGAAAATGGACATTATATTCTTGGCAATTACTGGGGGCAGGACTGCAATTACCACAACAGCGTAATTTCAGGCACCGTAAAGAACAACACCACGCACACCATAGCAAAAGAAACGCTTTTAAATGACTATTCGCTTATTTTTTGTGGCATGGTTTTCGACCTTGAGAATAAGTTTCTGTACAAGGCAGAACTGCACAGAGGCGCAGAGGCGGTAAAATGAAAAGCAAAGGGCAGGCAACAATGGTAAGCGCTGTGCTTTATACACTCATAACTATAGTAGTTGTGGCAATAGTGCTTCAGGTTGGGCTGCCCTACATTACAAAGATTAAAGAATATGGGGAAATAAGGCAGGCAGAAACAGCAGTAAAGAATATCGATGAAATAATCGCTGTTGTTGCATCAGAGGGAAGCGGCGCAAAGAGAAGAATCAATATAACACTCAGCGACTCTATGGATATAAATGGCAACTCAGATATTATAGCCGTAACCAAGACGACAACAGCAGAGATAGTGAGTCCGCGCAGGAAAAAGCTTCAGGGAAACTATTTCATAGGTGCAAACCTTACAGTGGATGCATATGCAACTGCTATAGGCGATACCAATGTGCTTGTGATGGAAAACGAGTACCTTTACTTTGCAGTGAAAAAGCTCGACACAAATACACCCATAACACTGGATGACCTTGTTGTTCAGATAAGGCGCAAGGACACTAATGCAATATTCTATGGAAAGCTTGATTTCTATCTCGATAATTATGCTGGTTCCACCGTGAATGTTTCAACACGGTTTGAGAACTCTGGCTATAATATAGGAAAGGGGCACATTATAGCAGATGTGTATGGAGCAACGTATCACTACAAAATAAACTTCGTGCTTGAATCAGGATTTGATTTTGTGAGAATATATATAAGTGATCTGGAATGACTGCAGACCTCAATCAAGCTCTGGATGAACTAATAATGGGCTGTGAAAACGTGCTTCGCAGCATAGATGAGGCCAGGAAAGCGGATAATAGGAAGAGGGAGCTTGAATCCGCACTTATCGAAATGGCGCTGAACCAGAAGGAAGATGAGCACGTTACAAAGGAATTGGAAGAGCTGGATAAAACACTCGCAAAGCTTGAGGGCGATATAAAGAAGCGCGTAATGGAGATTTCGAAACGCTTAGAGTGTGTAAAGGATGTTTACAACGAAAGGATAAAGGAAGGGATAGGTGAAATAAAGGAGATTGCGAGGCCTGGTAGGAATGTTTGAGCATCTTGAAAAGCTTGCAGAGGTGGAGCTCGAAATATCAGACCTCAAGGAAAAGCTGGAGGAGCTCCTGCTTCTGGAGAGGCTGAGGAAAGGTGATCTGAGCAAAAAAGACTACATGGAAGAGGTTAAGGCGAGCTATTCTGAAGGGAGTATAAGCAGGGGTACTTACGAGCATCTCATGCTCGTTGCTAAAAAGAGGGGGTTTGGCAACAAGAAAGCCATTGACCGTGAAGCAGCCAAAGTATTTGTTGAAGCCTACAATATCCTCAGCAAAGCAAAAAAAGCCCTTGGTTTGGGGGCAGAATACCTTGAGCTTGAAGAGAAGGGCTCGCCCATAGAAAGCCTGAAGAAGGCTATTGTAAAAGCGGAAGAAAAGCCAAGGCCTGTTCGCGGTGGCAAATCATGGAAAGCTGTTTTGAAAAGCATCTTTATAAAATCTGAAGAAGAGGCCCCTGAAAGCGGGGAAAGGGCTCCTGCCAAAACGACATGGATTGGAAAAATAATTGAAAGTGTAAACAAAATAAAAAGTATGTTCAGCCCATCGACACCTGCTGGAGAAGAATTTGAGGAGCGCTTCTATGTTCCGGTATTTGTAACGGACGCGGGGCTTGCTGAGAAGCAAACAAAGCAGGAGCTTGCAGAGAAAAAGATGTTTGAAAGAATAAAGAAGGAAAATATTGTTGCACTTAAGGAGAAGCTGTTTGCAGAGGGAGAGAAAGCAGAACCGCTAATAAGAGCTTCGGGGCTTATAACACTCATTCCAGGCTATGCATATGCAAAGATTGTGAAGGAGAAAACCGGTAAGAAGGTTTATTATGTAATAGAGCCTGATTTAACTGAAGATGAGCTGAAGAAGATAGAACTTATAAAGGCTGAGCTCATTGAGGTTCTTACCATAGAGGAACTGACAAAGGAGAAGATGTTTGCAAAGGTGGAGGAGATTATAAGAAAGCGTGGTTATACCTTTACAAGGCAGGGAAGGCACAAACTTATGTATTACCTCTCAAGAGACCTTCTTGGCTTAGAGAGGCTTGAGCCATTGATGCACGATAATATGATCGAAGATATTGAGTGCGATGGTGTTGGTATTCCTGTGTATATAATTCACAAGAAAGAGGGGCATATGCCCACGAATATAATATTCCCAACAACAGAATCGCTTGAGGATTTTATAATAAAGATGGCGCAGCTTGCCAAAACTTATGTATCTTATGCTTCACCCTTACTTGATGCTGTTCTGCCTGATGGTTCCCGTGTAAATGCTGTTTTGACCAGCTCTGTTTCCACAAGAGGTCCGAGCTTTACAATAAGGCTTTTCCCAGAAAAGCCTCTGCCTCCAACAGTGCTTATAGCAAATGGAACAGCAAATGCAAGAATAATGGCTTATCTATGGACTGTGCTTGAATTCAAGAAATCGATACTTATAACAGGCCCTACTGCAAGTGGAAAAACAACCCTGCTGAATGCAATTGCGATGTTTATCCCACAATCGCAGCGAATCGTTTCTATAGAGGATACCCGCGAACTGAATCTGAAACATGAAAACTGGCTGCCGCAGGTGGCAAGGCCTGGTTTCGGTCCACCGGATTCTTCAGGTAAACGCTTTGGTGAAGTGGACTTGATGACCCTTATAAAGGAGTCGTTCAGGCAGAGGCCTGATTATCTGATAGTTGGTGAGGTTCGTGGAAAAGAAACATTCATTCTGTTTCAGGGAATGGCATCAGGTCACTGCTGCTTGGCAACAATGCACGCACGCTCAGTAACCGATGTTGTAAGCAGGCTCATAACGCCGCCAATTAACCTTTACCCCTCACTCCTTGAATCCGTTGATATAATCATTAATCTTGGTTTTTCAGGCGAAGAAGGGACAAAAAGGCGCATTCGCTGTATTGCAGAGGTGCAGCGTTATAA
>JAGHBI010000104.1 GCA_021161055.1 Candidatus Iainarchaeum sp.
CATTCCGGCTTTGTGCCCTACCTATTCAGACATGGTTATGAAGGTCCTGTGTACTGGCTCTGTGCAGTACACAGGACCTTCATAACCATGTCTGAATAGGTAGGGCACAAAGCCGGAATGATCCAAGTGAGCATGCGTTACAACAACAGCATCAATCTCATTTAGGGGAAAATTCAACGCATCTAAATAGGGATAAGGCTCTCTCGTTGATGCCACATTTATGCCGCAATCCAGCAATATCTTCGTTTCGTTTGTTTCAAATAGTATGCAGCTTCTGCCGACCTCACGAAAGCCTCCCAAACAAACAATCCTTGCCCACACATTGTTGCCCCGAATCTCTCTATATATTCTATCAGCTATCTTATTGAGTATCTGCTTCCTCTCTTTGTGGTATCTGTGCAAGTGGTGCCTTATGCCCTTAAGAATCTCCGATTTTGAGGTTGGTGCTCTGTATATATGCGGGGTCCAACCAGTCTGCAGTATTATCGCTTTTGATGTTGAACCTTCCTTGCCTATAACAAGCCCTGGTTTCAGCGCTTCTATAGTAACCTCGCTAAAAGCGTCATTGAACTTTATATCCTTTATCTCTGCATCCGCAGGAACAATATTCATTATCATCTCTTTTGCTTCGATAGGGTCCTTGAGCAAAGTTCTATCTGTTCTTATGTTTACTCGTTTCTTCAATTCAGAGGCAAGTTTTGCTACGAGGTTCTCGTTCTCAAAGAAAACGCCTGGGTTTTTTGTATAGAGCGCTATCTCTGGTCCTTCAAAGTCTATCTTAGTTATGCTTGCCTCTGCCGGAAGCAATTCCTTTATGCGTTCCTTCAACTCTTCCTTTCTTTCCATGTTCCCACAGCTTTCTGAGCCCAAATAAAAGCAAGCTACGCCTATCCCGTTATTTCTTACCTTCCGAAACCTTCTTAATGTACTTTTCAACTTCCTTTTCGCTAAGTTCCTTTACTCCCTTATCCGTTATAACAGTAATAGCTATTGATCTGCCCCCTGTGTAGATATCCCTCTTTCTGCTTGCCTCAACAGCACGCACTGCAAGCTCTATAGCCTGTTCCTCAGCCAGGCCTTTTTTATATCTGCTATCAAGAATCGCCAATGCTAATTGTGTCCCAGAGCCGCTTGTTGCAAACCTATCTCTTGGTATGAGGTCGCCATAAGGTGTTACCTCATACAGCGCTGGCTCAGGTTCTGTTCCACCTATTATAAACTGTGCAATATACGGGAAAAGCCTGTTTGCGTTCAGGATGTTAGAAAGGAGGGTTGCCATAGCCTTCACTGTTATAGGCCTGCCGCGCTCTGTCTCATAAAGCCTGGCATGAGCCCGGAGAAATCTTATTATGGTTAGGGAGTCGCCCACACTGCCAGCATTTGTGACAGCAATCCTGTTCGTTATCTTATATATCTTCTTTGCCTCCTGCTCATAGCTCAGATTGCCAAGAGTGGCTTTCATATCAGCAGCGAGAACAACAGCATCTTTTGCTATAACTCCCACAGTCGTTGTTCCAGTTTTGAGCCCCATTTGTTCAGCCAAATACACCACCAACAGAAAAAGCAGTATAGCTCTACTAAATGTTTTTCAACACAAGGTTTAAAAGGCTATTCTTCCGTACTTTCAGTTGCTTTTTCCTCAACCTTTTGCTCTGTTTCCTTCTGTTTATCTAGGAATTCCTTGTCAAACACCTCGACAAATTTCACTTTTTTCACAGGCAGGCATTTAAGTGCGCTTCTTGCAAAGCTGTTGCGTAAAGCGTCGCTGCCCAAAAGTTTTTCTGCAGAGCATTCCACAACAAGCGAATCGTTTTCGAAACTTGCTTTTGCATCATCCTTCGCAAACGAGAAATACCTTTCGATAAGCGCCTGAGCTTTGCGCTCTTTACCTTCAATTCTCTCAACAACCTCAAGCTCAAACTCGATGTCCTTGCCTGCGAGCGGATGGTTGAAATCAACGCGCACGCGACCACCACTAACACTCTGCACTCTACCTTGCAGACCATTCAGGTCCACAACTAGGCCTGGAAATGGCACAATGTTGCGCCTTTTGAATTCCTTCAAAGCAACCATCCTTATTAGCTCTGGCTTTCGTTCACCGAACGCATCCTTGGGTTCGAGCTTCACAACGCGCTTCTGGCCAACATCCATTCCCCTTAGTTCGTTATCAACCTTTTCAAAAAAGTTTTGTTCACCAATTATGGCTATTGCAGGAGCATATTTGCGTTTTTCATCAAATATGCCTTCTTTTACAGCAACCTCCTCGCGAGTTGTTTCAAATACCTCGCCATCTCGCTTTACAGTGTAATCAACCCTTACTATATCTCCTTCCTGAAATGCCATATGCTCACCAAGAAAAAGTTTTTCGCTTATTAGATTTTATGTGCGCATCGCTTTTTAAAAGGTGTCGAATAGTCAAATAAAAACACAATCTTTTAATACTGTGTTTTGCATCTGTTTTTTATGTCAAAAAAAAGCACAGAGAGAGTAAGAGGTCTTTATGTATTTGTACCTGCCTATAATGAAGAAGACACCTTGGCTAAGGTGCTTCAAGATTTAGTTACTTTAAAAGAGAGTGGTTTGGTACATGGCATTCTTGTTATAAATGATGGCAGCACAGATAAAACTAAGGAAATTGCAGAATCGTTTAGAAGTGAAGGCGTAGAGGTAATAAACCACACAAAAAATATGGGTAAGGGTTTTTGCTTCTATGAAGGTGCCTTATGGGCTAAGCGAAATAATGCGAAATTTCTTGGAATGTTTGATGCTGATTTGCCCGAGATTCCAAAAAAAGAAGTTGAAAAAATGTTGAGGCCTTTAAAAGATCCAAAGGTAGATATGGTTATTGGCGAAGTATTTTTCTATACACGCATAGGCTTAATAAAAGATTTCGCTTCTCTTTCTGGTCAAAGGATAATCCGAATGCGCGCTTTGAAGCCGCTCTTTATCGGGAACAAAACTTGGCTTAATCTTATAGCCGGAATTGTGAAAGAAAGGCTCAAAGACAGAGTAGAGGTAAAGCTTGAAAGATGTGGTTATGGGCTTGAAATTGAGCTGAATTATCTGATAGCGCGTAGAAAAACACACAAAGGTGCTGATCTGAAAAGTTCTCCAAATGTTGTATTAGTTGAAACAAATTTTTACGCTCCACAATCAAAAAGAAAAAGAGTAAAAATGCCCATGGAGCTTCAGCGTGTTTGCAGTATTATTAAAAAAAGGCTAAGACAGGCCGAGCGGATAAAAGAACAGAGAAAAACCCGCAAAATTCCAAGTCACACAGAAGCATTAAACCATGCTTTGAAGCGCACACATAAACCACGATAATTAATCCATTATTAACCCTTTTTATTCTTTTTCAAGATGCAATTCTTTAGCTGGTGATTCCAATGAACTCCGAGAAGCGCAAGATGCTGTTTAGCGTATTCATGGCCATAGTGATTATAGGCTCAATACTTAGTCTGGCTATAAACCCTAAAGGCAGAGCAAGAGAGGAGCCTCAGGCAAATGCAACACCGCCTGTTGAGCCTCCAAAAGGCACATTTAAAGCAGAGAATGTGGATGCAAATATAGAGCAGCTCACATCCTCATACCGGATTTATGGCTATACAGAGAACTACAACACATACGAACTTCTCGAACAGATAAAGGCTATAAAAGGTATAAAGGGCATCTATAACCCTGCTTACAGAGAAAGCAAACAGCTTGAGCAAAAGGTACTCTTTGTTTTTGATGCAACCCTTGAAGAGGATTACAATATAGAGGCTGTGTTCGATGCTTTGGAGGAAAAAGGAATACTGAGCGATGTTGGCGCGTATAGAAAGGCGATGGTGAAGATACCTCCCGAAATAGAGCTTAAGGGTATTGATAACAATGCTACAAAAAAGGTAAAGTTCGATACGCCTTTTATAGTTGCGCTGGTAGGCCTAAATTCCAAACCGGGCGATATGCTGAAGATAACGCTCTTTGCTCAGCTTCAGGGTAATGTGCCAATCAAGAATGCTATTGAAGCATTTGAAGAACAGAACATTTCAGCAATGCCTGCGTTTTTCGAGCAAGATATAAATGCAAGCATAGAATCTCTAAAAAACACAATTTTGGTGTCGCAGGAAATAGCATACAATGGCTTCAGCCTTGACTCTCTTAAAGCAGATTTAAATGCATTGAAAGACATCAATGACTCAACAGTAACAGTACATTTCTTGAGCGATAGGTTCATGGTTAGGGTATGGGCTGACTCAAACACCGATTCTCTGCTTGCGGACCTCAACGACTTTAAAGAAAAACCTATAGAGAAGATAGAACTCTCTAAAAGGCTGGATAAAAACGCAGTTCTGCTCGAAGTAAGCTTTGATTCAAGTTCAGCAGAAAATTATGCAGGCGCAAAACAAACGCTTGCTTCGATGCTCGAATCCAAAGGCGTTAGCTTTGAGATTGGCGATGCAAACGCATTCCTAAACGCAAGAATAACACTTGCTAGGAGCGTGCATGGCAAAGATGCCGAAACCATTGCCGAGAAAATAGCTACTGTGTTCGCAAACTATGGTGTGCTTTTAAGCGAATCGAGCTTTGCTCAAGAAGCTGCGCTTGATATAAACTCGGTAACAAGGCCTGATACTGGTGCTTCGATCCCGGTAAAAGAGCCTGTGGCAGCAAGGCTTACGCTAGGCCATAACGTTGGTGATGTTGTAGAAGCAAAAGTTAGTTTTTACGCGATGAGGAACGAGCTCGTATATATAACGGCTGTGGAAAAAGCACTTGCTGATATGCAAGTTAGTTAGCCTTCTGTCAGCATCTTTATTGCAAGCGCTATATCGTTGTTCGCTTTCTTCAGCGCTTCTTTGGCTTCCTCATAGCTTTTCCCTGTTTTTTCCTGCACGAGCGCTATATCCTCTTCATTAACTTCACTAGCTTCTTCACCTTTCACCACTTTTTCGTTGCCCAATACTGTATACGTTTTCTGTCCCTGAAATTCGATTGTGGTTACTTGCGGTTCCTCTATGACTATTTTCCCCTCGCTTGTTTCTATTATTACACGCTTCGCATCTATTTTTTCTGTCTTGAGCTCTTTCATAAGCTTTCTCATTTGCAAAGGGTTCAAGCCGAACATGCTAAAAATTTAGGCTCAAAAGATTTATTAAGCCCTATCTCCATTATTAAAAGCAGTATGCCTGAAGTAACATTCTCAACATTCAAGCAGTTCAGAAGAAAGGTTAAGGCGCGCAACGAAGAGCTGGAAGAAGCCCTCAAAGAATACTTCGCTAATGGTGGCATTATCAGGGTTCAGATAAATTCAAGCAAGGAATGGCCCAAGCTTATTTACCCTTCTGAAAGAAGGCTTAAGTACTTAATAGATAAAAAGAGAGAACAGAGAGCAGAACTGCTCAGACAGAAGAGTCAGTGGCAGAAGCGCCTCCAAAACGCCAAGCTTTACCATGTGGTGCATTTTTTCAAGAAGTATGCGGAACCTGTTTATTGGAAGCATGTTGCAAAGCTCATTATCGATAGCGATTATAGGCATGATGCCACTAAGGTAAAGCTTCCAGCCCATCTTGCAGGCGACGAGCGCTGGAAGCCTATGATAAAGATGTTTGTTGAAAATCCAGAGTATAGAAAACAACTGTGTATAACCTTCGAGGAATCTCCAATCTACCGAAAGAATAAGAAGCTTGCAAGGTACAGCGATCAGCTGCTCGAGTTCCGAAAGCAGGAAAGCACAAGGAAGATAAAAGAGCTTGATGCAAAGATTGATGCCCTGGAAAAAGAGGTTGCAATTCTTAAAAAACTGCTCAGATGGTCTCGTGCCTGATTTTGGTTTAGCGGAAATGAACCCTTGAGCATTTTAAAACAGCTTTTGTGCAACTGTTTCTAGGTGGTGTTATGAACAAGCCATTGAAAAAATTCTATGTTGGCAACATTCAGATTGCAGTATGGCAGAACACAGGAAAGAACAAGGAATTTTATACAGTGACACTATCAAGGCGTTTCAAGAACGCTAACGAAGAATGGCAGAACTCGAATTCTTTGCGCGTAAACGATATCCCAAAGGCAATACTTGGTTTGCAGGAAGCCTATAAACAGCTCGCTCTAAAAGAGCTTGCTCCTGATACGCTTGGGGAATGAGTTTTTTAATTGAAGGCAACAAATCATTCTTATGCAAGAATCCCAATTGCAGGAAATTAAAGAACTGGTGCTTTCAAAGAACGGCTTCCAATCCTTTAATCCGATGCAGAAGGCAGTGCTCAAGAAAAACTGGCATCAGGCAAACCTCGTTGTGAGTGCTCCAACTGCAAGCGGCAAAACAATAATTGCAGAGCTATGCGCTCTGAATTGCATACTTCGCAGGAAGGAAAAGGTGCTATATACGTGCCCGCTCAAAGCGCTCGCATCCGAGCATTATAAGGATTGGAAAAGGAAGTATGCAGGGCTTGGCATAAAGATTGCAATAAGCACAGGCGATTTTGATTCGAGTTCGCATTATTTGAGCAAGTATGACCTGATATTCACAACAAACGAAAAGCTTGATTCGCTGATAACGCATAGAGCAAGCTGGCTTTCAAATGTTGGCCTGCTTATAGTTGATGAGGTGCATGAGCTAGCGAGCTCTAGAGGCGCGACCCTTGAAGCGGTTGTAATGAAGATGCGCTATTTGCTTCCAGAGCTTCAGATAGTTGCGCTTAGCGCTACAATTCCAAACGCTTCTGAGCTTGCTGACTGGCTTGATGCCGAACTTGTTGTGAGCAACTACAGGCCAATAAAACTTATGGAGGGCGTGCTTTTCAGCAATGTGGTCTACTTCAGTAATAACAAACATTTGGAACTTCAGGGCAGGAATTACTTAACTGCGCTTGTCGAGGATACCCTCGCTCTAAACAAGCAGATGCTCTTTTTTATGTCCACAAGAAAAAACGCAGAGAACCTCGCAAAGAAGCTTGCATCCACTGTTGAACAAAAATTATTGCCAAAGGAAAAACTTTATTTACAAAAGCTCTCTGAAAGGCTCCTAAACGTGCTTGAGAACCCCACAGAGCAGTGCAAATTGCTTTCTTCTTTGGCTGCTCGCGGTGTTGCATTTCACCACGCTGGCCTGCTCCCAAAGCAGCGCGAACTGATTGAGGATGCGTTTCGCGAAAGCAAGCTGAAGGTTGTTGTTGCTACGCCAACACTCGCTTTAGGCGTCAATATGCCGGCTTTCCGCGTTGTGATACCTTCACTTTATCGCTATACAGAGTATGGGATGCAGCGAATCCCTGTGAGCGAGTATAAGCAAATGGCTGGCAGATCGGGCAGGCCTAAGTACGATACCTATGGACAGGCAATAATCGTCGCTAGAAGCGAACCTGAAAAGGATGAATTAATGGAATATTACATTAATGGCATGCCAGAAGACATAAGCTCAGCACTTGCTTTCATCCCTGTGCTAAGAACACAGCTCCTCTCGGCAATCGCAACCAATTTCATATTCAATTTTGATTCTCTGGAGCGCTTTTTCTCGAAAAGCTTCTATTGCATGCAGTATGGCAGCCTGTCCGCTCTCATTGAAAAGCTGCATGCGCTCTTAGATGACCTCATAGATTATGGCTTTGTTGTTGAAAAACAAGAAAGGCTTGAGGCAACATTGCTTGGAAAAAGGGTAGCAGAACTCTATCTAGACCCTGAAAGCGCTCATAGAATGTTAATTCATTTGAAAAGCAGGCTTTCAGAGCTCGCTTCGCTATACTGCCTTGTTGATACATTCGAGTTCAGTCCCTGGCCTTCAATTTCAAAAGCAAGGAAGGAACAGCTCTTCAGCGAGCTTGTTGCAAGGGAAGAAGAGCTTGGCATGGATGCTACAAAGGAGTATTTTATGGATGAAAATGTACTGGAAAAATTCAACGCTGCTCTAATGCTTGAGGACTGGATAAACGAGAGAAGCGAGCAGGCAATAATGGATGATTACAATGTACAGCCAGGCGTTCTTTACGCCAAGCTGCAGATATGCGACTGGCTTTCCTATGCTGCCTGCGAACTCGCAAAACTCATCGAAATGCGTGAAAACTCAGCAAAGATGCTAAAACTCAGAAAGAGGCTCAGACACGGCGTAAAAGAGGAATTACTAAGCCTGGTTGAACTTCGTGGCATTGGCAGGGTGCGCGCTCGCAGACTTTACAGAGCAGGTATAAAGAGCATAACAGATGTTAAAAGGGTAAACATAAAGGATCTGGAAAGAATCCTGGGCAGAAAACTGGCAGAAAGCATAAAAGCACAGCTCCATGCAAGATAAAAGGTTTTATTCAATCTATCTTTCAAGTAAGATCAAAAAAGCATTATAGATTCAAAACCACAATAACTTGACAGCAACATATAAAGGAAAGATTTATTAATAACAAATCTGCTAATTTTAACTTATAAGGCACTTCGCTAGATATATTTGTGGTGACTGTTATGGGTCTAAAAGAGAAAATAAAGGGTATTTATTATGCGATTGAGGACCGCTATTATGGGATTCTCGATAAAATAAACAAAGTAATCCCAGTGTATAAAATAATCGATCCGATAGATAGGCATGTTCCATCTTTGCTTCTATTTGCAGGGATAATCCTGATAGTTCTCATCTGGATGTTTGTAGTTCCTGTGCTTGTGCCGCCTGAGAAAGAGATATTTACAACAAGCATTCGCGTGCTCGACGCTACTAACTTAGAGCCCATAAAAAATGCCACAGTAATGCTATACGTTCCTGAAACAGGAGAGTATCTAAGTGGGACAACAAACGAAAAGGGTATTGCGAAATTCGAACTGCCGGATGAAACCTTTGAGGGCAAAATTACCATTTCAATAGATGGCTACGAGGAGGTTAAGAGCAAAGAGATTGTTCTTATAGCAGGAGAAACTCAGGACTTCTTCTTGCACCCGATTGGCATAGTATTTGCCAATGTCATTGAAATATTCGTGCTTGAAAAAACACCAACCAGAAAACAGATAGATGATAGAATGATAACAATAACCTTTTCCTGCGAGTATGGAACCGCGCCAGCGGCAATAAACAAGCATGGTTCTGAACAGCCGTTCAAAGTTGAAAGACCTGTGGGGTGCGAGGGCTTCAGTGCAACAGCTTCAGCTGCTGGCTACAAATCAGAAACGCTTTCCCTCGAAGGAAAAGAGACTGTGATATTTAAACTTGAACCAATAAAGAAGGAAGAAAAAACAGGCAGTCTTGAGGTTACAGTCTATGAGTACGATGGCTCTTATGCGAGCGATGTTGTAGTTAGGATATATGATGCAGCAACAACCTCAGCGATAGCTCAAAAAACAACTGATGCAAGTGGAACCGTGCTGTTTGAAATGCTGAAGCCGGGCTATTATGATATCGGTGTGGTTTCGAATGATGGACGCACGGCAACCAAATCCAATGTCAGAGTAATTGCAGAGCAAAGAACACAGAGCTCTTTAACCCTGTCCAAACCCGAGCAGCAGGGACCAAGCTATAAGTTATTCTTTAAGGTTGTTGATGGCACTACAGGAACACCAGTAACCACAGCAGATGTATTTATCTATTCTGAACGTTATTTCATCGCTGAGGTTAAGCCAGACACAAGCGGAATTGTGAATTATTTAATTAATGAGAGCGAAAAGGATTATACATTCAGAGCGATGATAGCACATCCAAATTATGTTTCGACAGTTGTGCTCATTCCTGTGCTTGAGCGAACTGTTACAGAACCTACTATAGTTGAGCTTGCACCCAGAGGTGAACATGATATGGGCTATGCGCCAATAGCCCTATTCACAGCAGACAAATACTTCGGTCAAGCACCATTAACAGTAACCTTCGACGCAAGCTCAAGCTTCGACCCAGACGGAACAATAGTAAGCTACGAATGGGACTTCGG
>JAGHBI010000057.1 GCA_021161055.1 Candidatus Iainarchaeum sp.
ACCCAGAGCCAAAGACCGCAGAGTATTTCCTGAGTTAAGAAGCTGAAAATTTGGAAGGTTAAGGGTATTAAATTTAAATACCCTTAACCTTCCAAATTTTCAGCTTCTTAACTCAGGAAATACTCTGCGGTCTTTGGCTCTGGGTCCAAACCCTTCCTCAATCGCACCTCTTTTATCACTTCCTTTTGCATAAATTCCGGCAATGCCTTGTAATCGTAGAATTCCGCTGTCCAAATTGCTCTTCCCTGAGTTGCTGAACGTATAGCTGAACTAAAACCTATAAGTTCCTTAACGGGCGCTATAGCAATTATTATAGTAGTGTCTCCTTCCGTGCGTATTTCCTCGATAGTTGCCCTTCTCTGCTGCAATTCCTTTGTTACTGCACCCATATAATCCTGAGGAATATTGATGAAAATCTTCTGCCTCGGCTCTAAAAGCACGGGTTTTGCGCTAAGCATACAGGCATATATTGTTCTTGTGATTGCCGGCAATACCTGTGCTGGGCCTCTATGTATAGCATCTTCGTGAAGTTTTGCATCATGAAGTCTCACAATGATTCCTAAAGCCTTTTCCTTAGCTAAAGGCCCCTCATTCACAGCATCCACAAAGCCCTGGCATACAAGTTCCTTTATCTCCTGAATCGCTTCTATGCCACGGGTATTATCAATCAGTATGCAGTTGTTATGTACCCACCAGACGCGCTTTGCATCATCCTTGCTTAAGCCGATTTCCTCGAGCTTTGCTATCTTATCAACATCTTTCTTCCTTATTTTGCCCTCTATTTTTGCTTCTATAAGCTTATTTAGCATATCTTCACTCATCGTTTCCACTGTAAGCATAAATTGGTTGTGCTTGTTCGGGCTTTTTCCAGTAAGCACGGGGCTTTTACTCCTCACAGTTTCCCTGTAAACCACTATAGGGTCGCTCATTTCTATTGGAATTCCATTATCTACTTCTATTCTATACTTTGTTACTTCTAGGTGTAATTCGCCCATGCCGCTCAGCAAATGCTCGCCTGTCTCCTGGTTTATTGTTACAACAATATTTGGATCTTCCTTTGTGATTTTATTGAGCACCTCAATCAACTTTGGCAGATCAGATGTTTTCTTTGCCTCTATGCTTACGGTTATAACTGGCTCGAAGGAGCTTTTGAACGATTCGAATGGCTGCATATCTGTGCTGCTGACGGTTTCGCCAACCCTCACATCCTTCATTCCTACTATTGCTGCTATGTTGCCTGCTGGCACCTCGTCAAGGTTAACCCTTTCAGGTCCCATATATAAGCAAACCTGCTGCACGCTCGCATCTCTTTTGCTATCTATCCGTACCTTAACGCCCTTGCGAAGCGTTCCCGAAAATATTCTGCCAGTAGCGATTTCACCAGCATGCGGATCCACAGTAACATCGGTTATCATCATTGCCAATGGGCCATTCTCATCGCAGTTTACCATAGCTTTGCCTGCTTCACTCTCTAAATCACCAGCCCAAATGTTAGGGATTCTATACTTCTGTGCCTCCACAGGACTGGGCAGATGCCTTACAACCATTTCCATAACAGCCCTGTAGAGAGGGCTTTTCTTTGAGAGCTCATCCTGCTTTTCTTCTTTACAATACGAGAATACTTCTTTGAATCCGATATTTGTCCTTTTCATCTGCGGCACTGAAATAGCCCATTTATAAAGAGCAGAACCAAACACAACGCTACCATTTTCCACATTTACCTGCCACTTATCCTTGAACTGTTCCGGTGCAAACTTCCTTATGAGCATATTTACCTTTGCGATAACCCTAAGTAAGCGCTCCTGCATCTCTTTCTCATCCACTTTAAGCTCGTTTATGAGCCTATCCACCTTGTTTACAAAGAGAACAGGCTTGCAATTCTCTCGCAATGCTTGCCTGAGCACGGTTTCCGTCTGAGGCATAACGCCCTCAACCGCATCAACAACAACTATAACACCGTCCACAGCGCGCATTGCTCTTATCACTTCGCCGCCAAAATCAACGTGGCCAGGCGTATCTATAATATTCACAAGGTATGCCTGATCCTCATACTTATATACTATAGAAATGTTTGCAGCATTGATTGTTATCCCACGCTGCTGTTCCAGCTCGTAGAAATCCATCAACAGCTGCTTTCCAGCAAGTTCTTCGCTCATAAGGCCAACAGCTGCGATAAGTGAATCAGTCATTGTGGTTTTGCCATGGTCTATATGAGCTATAATTCCAATATTCCTTATATTTTCCTTGTTGCGCATCATCTGCTGTGCTAGCTTCACCATTTCCTCTCTTCTGCCCACATAAACCACCTCATCTACTGCTTGCTGCAATCCTCTCTATTTCGTTTCTGCGCTTTACAGCGTAACTTTTTACATCCTCCTGGCTTGCGAGAATTATTTCCTCCGCAAGCGCTTCTTCAGCGCTCTTCTTTGTGTTAAAAGAATTTGCAAAAGCAGCTAATGCAAGATTTTTGAGCGCTTCATCAAGCCTGCGCAGCGGTGCAACATCAACGCTTTGCGTATAAATGATGCCACCCTTCCTAAATCTCGTAACGTCCTCTCTTGGAGCTGAATTTTCCAAAGCTCTTATAAACACTTCAATAGGGTTCTTGTTCGTTTTTTTCTCTATTATTTCAAAGGCCTTCTCCACTATTTTCATCGCTTGAAGCTTTTTTCCTGTCGAACCTCTACCGCGCATAAATTTTCCACTGAGCTTTCTCTTGCCCTGTCCGCTTCTCATTATTTTGTTTATAAGTCTCTCAACTACAGGCACCTTTGCCTTGCCAAATTTCTTTCCAGCCTGTGCACCGAAAGAGTGTGGTATTATTTTTGTTTCGAGAGTTATATATCTGGCCAATCCAGGGTCGCGAATGGTAATGTTTGTGGTATCCCACCTTCCAAAGAGCTTTGCCATGCCATTACCTCTTTACCTTCTCCTGTCTGCCCGTTCGGAGCATCTCCAGGCTTTGGTTATTGACCTTTATCACCTTGTATTTGACACCCCAGAGGTCTCCTTTTGCACCGTGCTTTCTCCCGCCGAGGCCTTCTATAAGAACCTCATCGTGCTCATCAATATACTTTATCGCTCCATCGCCAGGCGCAAACGCAGTTACCTGCCTCCCATTCTTGATGAGTTGAACACGCACACATTTTCTTATCGCTGAGTTCGGCTGTCGAGCCTCAACACCACGCTTTTCAAGCACAATAGCTCTTGCCTGCGGAGCACCCTCCAAAGGATCTATCTTCCTATTCTTTTGTCTAAGCGCATGCTTTTTATATTTGGAGTGCTTCCACCTCCACTTCTTTCTGTTTTTTTCAAGCTTCCTCGCGGCAAATTCACCATACGCCATTATTCCACCTTAAAACCTGATATCCTCAATATTATAATTTCTCTCTGCAAATTTTTTTATTCTTTTGAATCTTGCAATGTACTCCATAAACCTCCTTCTCTCGGGAGAGTCGAGCTTTATTATCACCGTATTCCCTTTTTTCTCTATATTGCTAAATTTTATATCTGGAAACGCACTTTTTATAAACTCTTCCGGCGTATCCTGTAGCGCGAATATTTCGACGCGCTTGCCAAACTGCTTTGCAAGCAACCTTGCATTCTTTCCATTTTTCCCTATTGCCCTGCCAATGTCCTCGGGTTTTACCACAAATGCAATAACATTCTCAGCAACTATGCAATCCCTAGCCATTACTTTCGTAAGGGCATCGAACCTATTGATATAAAAGATTTCGTCCTGAGTCAGTTTCATTTCTTTTCACGGCTCTTCTTTGTTATCTCTAGCACCTTGCTTTTGCCAGGATTGATTATAAGCATCACAGACACAGCATAGGGTTTACCACATAATGCGCCCAATTTAATGGAGCTTTTCTTGAAATCAAAAGAAGGTATTCCAGAGAGCTCCGCAATATACCTCAGCTTTTCTTTTTTCTTCTCATCAACGCTATTGCTTATTATTAATAGTTTTCCAATACCTTTTAAAACGTTTTTTTCACACTCGCGAAATCCCATTATAACTTTCCCGGTATCAACGGCCCTTCTAATCTCCTTTTCTGCTTGCATAGTATCACTCCTTCATAATAAGTTCCACTCTGCCTGAACCGACTTTTACTGGCAAACCAACGATAATATTCTCCACAACCCCCTGCAGGGGCTCTGTTTCGCCATACAGTGCCGCATCGAAAAGGTGCTTAACTGTCTCTTCAAATGCTGCTCTTGCAAACGGCGAGCTCTTAAAGCGCATAACCCCTGTGCGCACCGTTCCTCTAATCTCACCCGCAAATGTAAGTACATCTGCTATAAGTAATAAATGTCTGGTATCAACTTTTATATCGTTCTCCGCAAGCGTTTTGCAAAGTTCGTTTACAATTGCTGCTCTGCCAGCTTCTATGCCAAGTACCTTCGAAATTTCCATCACATCGTTGGTTGTTGTTCTGTAGGGGTCAACCTCCTTTCTTTTAAGCATCGCTTTCAAGTTTGTTCCAAGCGTTCTTATTATATATTCGCCGTTTTCTTCTACAACAATCGTTTTTTCTATGCCTGTTACGCCCTGAAGCTTTTTTCTCATGAGCTTTAGGACCTCGTTTCTTATCTTCAGCAGCGAGAATTCCTTTGGGAACTGTATTATAAGTTTATCTCCCCTTTTTGTAACCTTTCCTTTTCTTATCGCTTCTCTAATCTTTCCGATAAGGTCTTCTTTATTGAGGTTTCTTTCGTTAACCCATTCCTCAACGATTTCCATCTCTGCTGTTTTTTTGGTGAAGTCTTCTTTCACTCTGGCTATGTCCTGCACCTTCACCTCAATAATCTCCTTTGCAAATTCCTCCGCCTTCTTTCTGTTGTGTTTCAGTTCATCGTTGAGATAAATTGTCATACTCGCATACCTTGTTTTGCTCCTGCCATCCACAATCTCCTCGATTCTCTGGATTCCCGAGCCTACACTTACTTCTGCAGCTCCAGCATAGTGCTTTGTTCTGAGTGTAAGTTGCGTGCCTGGCTCACCCAAGGATTGTGCTGCAATTATCCCAACAGCTTCGCAGGGCTCCACAACCGCTTGCTCATAGCTCTTTTTAGCCTGTTCTATAAGAGCTTTTACAGCATCATCTTTCAGTTTATACTCTGCCGCTTTGCTCAGAATCTCGCGCCATATGCTATCTGGCAGCGAACCACGCTGCTCGGAAAACCTTTCCTCAAGGGCTTCAATAGAGTGCTTTTCTTTACTCATTTCTTCCCACCTTTGCCGCCCTTACTTTCAGCAACAACCTTTCTTATGATGGCTTCAACATCTACAGGCTTGCCAAGAAGGCTGTTCTTCGGGAATACTCCATCATCACCATAGAGCACCTGCACAATCTGCTTTGCACTTGTTCTTACTGTGAGGTCATAATCCACAAAGAGGTCCTTGAGCGAGTTTGCAAGCCTTCTGTAGAGATAACCTGAAACCTTTGTACTTACACCTGTATCAACCTCACCCTGTCTGCCGCCAATCGCATGGAAGAAGTATTCCTCAGCATCCATTCCATTCAGGAAATTCTGGGTGATAAAGCCGTGCGCTTTAATTCCAACATCCCCTTCTTTCTCAAGCGATAGCACACGGTTGCGGTAACCTCTTTTAGGTCTGCCTTCTCTCACAGATGCCTGACCCCAGAAGCCACTTATGTTCATAAGGTTAGCACTGCTGCCCCTCGAACCGGAAACTATCATAACGTTGGAATTATATTCCGGGTTTTCTCTGAGCACGGTCTTTACCTTTTCGCTCAATATAAGTGCCTCAACCTTCTGCTTTATCTGTGATGCAAGGCGCATCATATAGATCTCAAAGCTCTCCTCGAGGTTTCTTCCAGGCACAAGCTGTAGTGTCTTTTCTCTGTACTGCTTCACGAGCTGCTCGCCCTTACGCATGCATTCCTTAATAGCGCTATCTATTGCCTTCTTTATCCCCTCGCTTATTTCGAACTCCCTCAAGCCAACAGTCATCCCTTTCGTTGTGATTATATCAGCATAAATTCTACTCATCTTATCGTAGAAATTCCTTATTACTTCCGGTGGGTAATTCCTTGCAAGAGCATCCACAAGCTTGCCCCTGCCTTCGCCCAGGGAGTTTTTATCAATCACGCCGCTGATAAGCATACCGTTTTTTATTGTGACACAGTAAGGACACTTCTCGCCTTTGCACTTATAGTTTGGATCGGTTCTTTCAAGTGTTTCGCACATCTTGGATTTATAATGCAGGTTGAGGTCCTTTGGCAACAGCTGGCTGAATATAAGTTTGCCCGAATATTTGTTGCCTCTATCTGGCTTTGGGAACTCTTTTAGACCCATCTCATAGAAGTACTGGAATGCCTTCTCTTTATCGAATTCCATCTGGTCC
>JAGHBI010000056.1 GCA_021161055.1 Candidatus Iainarchaeum sp.
CAACACAGCATAGTTATAAAAAGGAAGAATATCCACAAAAAGGTTTAGAATAATTTTTTATTATTTAATGCATACTTTATATGTTATGAATACTACAAAAAATAGGAAAAATTTTTTGTTTGGTTATGCAATTATCATAATAATACTGGCAAGTAGCCTCCTGCAGGGGCACGGAGCATGTTGCGCTGAAGTTTGGCAGTCATTATGCTACTATTGCGCACAGGCAGGGATAGAGATATGTGGGTGCTCAGAAGCAGTAGAATGCATAAAAGAATGCTCCGGTGATTGTGACGAATGGTGTTGTGACTCAGGAGGCACCTGTGAGTGCGACGGATATTGTGCCCCTCCTGATTGCTCTGTATGTGAAAGTGGTGACAATGGCGGCGGGGGCGGAGGAGGTGGTGGCACGCCTTCATGCACCACTGAAAACCGCTGCAGATTCGGGGATGAAGTATGGAAGTATGAGGCTGGTTCTGGGTGCGCTGGCTGGCTTTACAGAGTTGAGGATTGTAGCAACCTAGATCAGCCTGGAACTTGTGGCAATTGGATGTGCGCTACATGCAGGGTGGAAGGTGGATTTGAGGGGGAGAGACCTGGGCTCCCAAGAGGCGGCCCCGGCGATTCTGCGCCACAGCGATGTAAAATCAAAACAAGGACAAATACGGTTGGAGTATGCCAGAATGCACAATGTGTTACGCAGAGTAACACTGTCAGGTGTGAAGAGTTTATCTGCCCCTATGGTTGTGCACATTCCTCTATTTTAGGTGAGGCTGATTGCTATCCAAACGCTGTGATTGATTCGAATATTGCTCCAGTTGGCGGGCAGATCGAAATAGTGTCTGATGAAAGCATAGAATTTGATTGCAGCAATTCTGATGACCCTGAAGGCACTGCACTTACCTGCGACTGGGATTTTGGAGATGGGAATAAAGCTAGCGGTGCGGTTGTTGAGCATACGTATAGCTGTGACATAGCAACGTGCTCCTACACCGTTACGCTTACCGTAACCGATGGGGCTGGATTAAAAGATACTGAAACTGTTATTGTAAATGTATTGCATGTCAACAGCCCGCCTGTGGCTGATTTCACAGTTAATCCTGTTAGCGGTATTGTTGGCATAACCGAGTTTAGCTTTGATGCTTCTTCAAGCTATGATCCTGACGGATTTATTGTGAATTATGAGTGGGATTTCGGAGATGGTGAAAAGATTAAAGGGACTGATAAGGTAAAGGTTACGCACATGTATACAAAACCTATGCAGGGCAGCAACAATATCAGCGTTACTCTGACCGTGGAAGACGATAATGGAGCGAAGGCACAGAGCACCAAAACCATTACCGTTATTAACAATGCTCCGAACGCTAAGTTCAGCGCCATTCCTTTGAGAGGGATAAATCCGCTCACGGTTGTCTTTACCGCTAAGGCAACTGATCCGGATGGGCACAAAATTGTTGCCTATGAGTGGGATTTCGATAATGATGGGGTTATAGATTCAACTGATCAAGATGTGATCTATAAATATGAGGTGCCGGGAACCTATAAAGCTACTTTAACAGTTACGGATGAGTATGGTGCCAGAAGCGTGCCGTTTAGTATAGAGATTGAGGTGTATGAGCTTACAGGTATAAAGAGTCTTAGTGCAAGCAATGTGGCAGTTGGGGAGGATACTGTTATATATGTTGAATGTGCAGGCACAGATAAGGTTGATTTGACGATAAGCAGCAGCGATGGGAGCTTTAGCGTTACTATGAACGATGTACCTTGCAATGGTTATACCAGCCATGGGCCTATGGAAAAAGCTGGCGTATATACTGTTACTGCTCGTGTTCCTGGATGCAATACTTTGGAATGCACCAAAAGCACAACATTCAATGTGTTTGAGGAAGTTGCAGGAGAGGTGGAAACACCAGAAATGCACAATCTAATTGTATTATTGATTGCTGGAATTGTTATTGTCATGGTGAGGAACAAAAAAGGCGGATTTTAAGCATTACTGCTCGTTCTTGTGGAGCTTGGCAACTATTTTAACAAGAGTTTGGTCCTTGCAGGTTGTGCACGAAAGGAAGAGCTCTCTTGGAAAGGAACTCATTGAAGCGAGTTCTTCCTCGTAATTGAACAGATTTATACTTTCTGCACTTCCAGAGCGTATGGAACGCCTTTCAATCACGGAAAAGCTGCCCTTTGAATCATGCTGCAATAAAATAATTTGGTGGGTTTTGTTGTAATCCCTGTTAGTTATATATAGCCTAACGAATGTATTCATCGGAATTTCTAGAAGATTGGAATCAAAACTCCCGTTTTCAATTACCAGCTCTTGGGATACAACATCTATCTTTTCAAAGAGCTCAACAGGCTTGCCTTCAGTGGATACTGCAAACATCGACTGGAGAAACATTACCAGCAGCAAGGTAACGAAGAAGGCAGCAACGCCTACAACCAAGAGTTTAAACCATTTTTCCATACAAAATCAACAAAATTCAATACCATAATTCTTAAAACTGTTTTTATATTGCTTTTTATTGGAAAATTTAAGAAGTGATTTTTGGATGAAAAGGGCTAACGTAGCAAGAATTGTTTCAACAATTTTCCTTTTTTGCACTGCCACAACAGTTTTTGGTATTGAAGTGTGCTTTGAAAGTCAGTTCGCGTGCGAGCGCAAGGCAGAAGCAGTATGCGCAACTACCTGCCTTGGAGAATGTGAGTGCACATGTGCAAATCATTGCATAGGACTGCGAGAAGGCGCCTGCGATGCTCTATGCACGCCAAGCAAAGAGTGCATACCATGCTATCAGGTTGTGAACTGCAAGTGCTTAGGCATTGATATAAATGCTAAGCCTTTCCCTTTTAGTGCCTGCAAACAGGAGGATAAATGCTACAACAGGGTTGTGTGCATAAAGAGTGTCTGCAAGGAAGAATCCGACTTATGGCGCTATGATAAATGCAGCGGCTGGCTCTATGAGGTCCAAGACTGCGGCGTGTTGGGACAGACTGGCGAATGTGGCAACTGGAAATGTTTTGCTCAGGGAAGGATGCCAACCTACAAAGCGAAGTACAGAACCGATATTGTAGGGTATTGCCACAATTCCAGATGTGAAACAAAGACCGTTACCAACATATGCGAGCAGTTTGAATGCCCTCATGGCTGTGCAGAAATTAATGGCATAGGAAACTGCTATCCAAAGGCAGTAATACAGACTGTTCCAGGAGCCAAGGGTTATAATGTTGAAATAAGCAAGGGGCAAAGCGTTGTTTTTGACTGTAGTGAGAGTTATGACCCTGACGGATCAATAATTACCTGTAAATGGGACTTCGGCAGCAGTGAAGGTTCAGCAACAGGGACTGTTGTTACGCATACATTCAACAAGGAGGGCTCCTATGCAGTTAAGCTTACAGTGATGGACTCTGAAGGACTTACAGATACTGAAGAGGTTGTGGTAAATGTGGTCTATACTGATTGGCCACCAGAAGCCTGCTTCACGGTTGAGCCCTCCGAAGGAATTATAGGCGTCACTGAGTTCAGTTTTGATGCTTCATGCTCTAGCGACCCAGATATAGCTTTGGGGGACTATATAACCAGCTATGAATGGGATTTCGGAGATGGGTACAAAGCACAGGGGGTGCGTGTGAAGCATATTTATGCCTCAAAGCCTTTGAAGGATAAAACAAGCTATGAGGTAAAACTGGTGGTAAAAGACAGAGGTTACGGTCAGCAGAGGAGTCTTGCAGCAATGGATAAGAAAAAAGTTGTTGTGAGGAACAACGAGCCAGCAGTAAGCTTTAGCGCGACGCCGAAAGAAGGAAAACCACCGTTAGAGGTGGTGTTTAAGGTTTTAAAAAGCGATCCGGACGGACATCTTGTTACTTATAAATGGGACTTCGGAGATGGGAGCAGCGCCATAGGAAAAGAAGTGGCACATACATACAAAGATATTGGAGAGTATACGGTTACACTCACTGCAACAGATGAGTATGGTGCCAGCAGTATAGGAAAGACAACCATAAAGGTCTATGAGCTAAGGGGTATAACTACAATAAGTGCAGAAAATGTGGCGAGATACGAGACAACAACAATATTTGTGGATTGTGCAGGCGCTGACAGCGTGGACATAACAATAGGTAAGGAGGCTGGCTCCGTAACAAAGCTTGAGGGCGTGCGATGCGGTACACATGTTGATTACGGGCCAGTAGCTGAGGAGGGCAGCTATACCGTGGTTGCGCAGATTCCTGATTGCAACGCTTCTGAATGCGTAAAAACAACAAGCTTCAATGTTGTTCCTCAGCCAGCCATAAAGATTTCTTCTCCAGAGGTCAGCCCTGCACTTATACTTTTTATAGCTTTAATCGTACTGGGAATTGTAAATGGGAAGAACGCTACTATGGCCAGAGAGCAGAGCTAAGCAACCATTTCCAGAGCAGAATAAACAGTTTCTTCTAAGCATATCATTTTAGCATAACAACCTCTCCTTTTAGATCCCTAAAATCTTCATCCCCAGTAATAACTTTTGCTTTTATTTTCCTTGCTGTTGCTAATACTATAGAATCAGCCAGAGACCAGTGAGGATTTATCTTTTTTCTCTCGAAATTTATTTTTCCAGCGGATACTGCAATAAGCTTATCAAGCGGTATAATTGGGGTTTTTACCTCTATAAAGCGAAACGCTTTGGAAAAATCCAGGCAATCTCGCAAAAATTTTGTCTGGAGTTCTGCAACAACAATGCTTGGAGTAAAGCAAGCATGCATTTCAATAAATTCCTCCACCCTGTCTGCAAGCGGTGATTTTCTAAAATATTCAACCCAGGCATAGGTATCCAAAACATAAGATTCTTTGTCGGCTTTAATTTCTTGTTCCTGAAACACCTTCCTATTATTACTCATCCCTACCCTCTATTTCACTTTCTTCCTCTTCTGTGAGGGGCTTTAGTTTTGGGAAGGCCCCCTTCATAGAGCTTGGAACATTCTTTGCTTTCTTCAGCAGGAGCTCTATTGCTGCGCTATAGCTGCCAGCCCCAAAATCTTCCTTTGCCTCCTTAAGCTTTCTATAAGTATGTTCATCTAGTGCTATGGTTTTCATATATAAATCTATAGAATTATAATTTTATAAATTTATAGCTCAAGTTTATAAATCTTCCTATTTTCGAATCCCAGCAACCATTTCCACAAAGGCAAAAACTTTATCCTCTTTCCTTTAAAA
>JAGHBI010000026.1 GCA_021161055.1 Candidatus Iainarchaeum sp.
CCAGAGCTTCTCTCCTGTGTTTGGGTCTTCCTCTTTAGAAAGCCAATTTATTAGTACATCCGTATCTAAAAAAACTTTAATATTTTCCATACCCTGTTTCCCTCAGCTTTCTAATATAATTAGTGCTAGTCACACCCTTGGGCAGGGCTCCTTCAAAGGCACCAAGCAAGTAGTCAGCTACACTTCTTTTTTTTGTTCTAGTTCCGTACCCCAAATTCTTCACAAATTTTACCATTTCTCTAACTTCAATAGCCATCACGCATCCCCTATAATACCTTACGATTAACCATATAAAAAGCTATGCTCATGCACAGTCCAATATGATAAGGAAATAAGATTAAAAGGATTGAATCATTCTGAATGATTCATGGAAAAATACACTGTAAACATATATCATTACAAAAAGGAACACCAGCGTTAGCAGGACTGCTGCAACTGCATGCACTACTGAATGTTTCTTGTAGAGCCAGTAAGCTGGAAGCAGCATGGCTACCGCTAGCGAAATCATAACAATAAAAATAAACAGCAGAGCGAGGAACGGATTGCTTATGTATCTGAAAACTCCCTCGCCAATAACTGCAAATAAAAAGCTCAAAAACAAAAGCGCCAATGCATCGAGAAAGCTGGCTGTGAATACTGCAAGGAATCCATTCTGCATTAAGCCTGCGACCATTTTTCTTAAAGAGAGCTTTTTGAAAGCGAGAAGTATTGCTACAATTACCATGCTAAAAAATGCAACGCTTCCCAGAATTTCAGGCCAGTATAACGCCAACGGGTTTTCTGAATAATGCCCCCGAACAGTAAAGGACTCGAACTGGTCAAGTGAATAAGCCCACTTCACAAGCCCGCGGGCGTATTCCACATCATAGTATTTTCTATATATTTGGGGCATTTCTGCGCCAGCGATCTTTGCTGCCTGTACCTCACTGAAAAAATCTGGCTTATAATTCACTTCACTTTTAGCCCCTTTCAAATAATAACCCGGCTGAACATTTATTGCGACTCTCACTCTCTCAGTCAGTATCGCCTGCTTGTCTATTATCGTTTTAAATTCAAAACTAAAGTCGCCTAAAACACCTTTTTTAGCTAAATGTGGAACTTTATAGATTATAACTATGCTCGCGCGACCACCTTCTTTTATTTCATTCGCGAGCTGAATTTTCACATCCAGGTAATCGGCAGAGCGCATTGTTGTGAACTTCAATTTTTCAAATTGCGGTGATTCCTGCACCACATAATATATTATCGAATTTTCCGGCATTTGCAGCGTAATTGCTTCTATGTTGTGGTCGCTGGTGTTTTCTATAATGAGCTTGGCCCTTACAATAGCGTCGCCTTCGCCATCGAAGGACACAGCGTAATAATCATTTGTGTGTATATAGCCAGCAGGCTGAGCACATGCAAAAGAGAACATACTCAAAAACAAAAGCAGAATCAATGCTGTTCTTGCAGCCATTTCACACCACCTGTTAAAATCCGTGTTTATAAATATTTTTAGCTTGCCCGAAATCGTAAGGGAAAAACCGAACGCTTTGCGTTCTTAAAAGAATTAACGCGTGCACACAATTAGCCTTGCAAGGCAGTACTTTGTTTTATCCTGCGGAATGTTCATATAAAAAATAAGGCGATTTCCACAATCACTTACATCGCCTGCTGTAAAGTAGCCATAGTTGCAATCAAAGTACGCAAGCCTCTCTATCGCATAGCCTTTCGCCTGCGGAGGTATGCACTTATCCAGTGCTGCAAGCGTTGATGGCATATCGTTCCTTTCAAAAACTTTTAAACAATTATCAATCCTGTTTCGAATTGTTGTGAATTCATGCATGCTATACCATTCTTCCGAAAGCCTGCTTTCCTGCAATACTCCCTGATAATTGAAATATATTAAAAGTATAACAATCGAAACAATCAGGACGATAAGCAAAAACGTTGTGATAACCGCTTGCACGCCTTTATTATTCAGTACTCGCGCTTTTTTTGTGTTACGCATCAGTAAACCTATAAAACAACGTTTTTAAATATTTTTTATTCTCTTCGCAAAAACTGTTTATATATGGTAAAAGGCCTTGAGCGCTATGAAGCTATTCTGAGCGGGGCAGAAAAGCCGAAGTATTTGCAAGCGAAGGAAACCGGTTTACTTGATGAAAAGCTGGCTGAAGCGGAAAGGATTATGCAAGCTTGCGAATTTTGCGAGCGCAAATGCAAAGTGAACAGGCTTGCTGATGAAACAGGCTTTTGTGCATGCGCTCACAAAGCAAAGGTATTTGGTGCTTTCGCGCACTTTGGTGAAGAGCCAGAGCTTGTGCCCTCAGCAACAATCTTCTTTTCAGGCTGCACAATGCGATGCATCTACTGTCAAAATGCTCCTGAGAGCATTACGCCTGCTTTAGGCACCTACTGGAGTGAGCCGAAAATTGCGGAATGGATCGAACTTATGTATAAAAAAGGATGTAAAAATGTAAACTTTGTTGGTGGCGACCCCACGCCCTATACCTATAATATTCTGAAAGCGCTTTCTTATTGTAATGCTCCCATCCCAGTAGTGTGGAATTCAAACGCATACTACAGCGAGAAAACTGCAAGGGTCTTGCAAGGAATAGTTGATGTATATCTGCTGGATTTCCGCTATTTTAGCAACGAATGCGCCGTGAAATACAGCTCTGCACCGAATTATGTGCAGGCTGCCAAAAGAAATTTTTTACTAGCTGCGGAAGATGCGGAGCTCATAGTGCGCGTGCTTGTAATGCCTTCCCATATAGAGTGCTGTGCCAAACCAATTCTGAAGTGGCTCGCTGAAAACTTAGGTAAGGATGTCAGGGTTAATATAATGGACCAGTACTGGCCAGCATTTAATGCCCACAAATTCCCAGAGATGAGCCGGAGGCTTTACCCTGAAGAGTTTGCCCATGTAATGCACTATGCCAGAAAAATCGGGCTTAAAAATATAGTTCCCTAAAGTTCTCCGTTAATTTCTTTTTTCAACCTTAAGAAGAATTCGTTCATAAAGCGCATCCTTTCCTTTGCAATCGCTTTTGCTCTTTCGGTATAAAGCCTTTCTGGAATGTGCTTGAGCTTTGTTTCGAATTCTAGGTTTGCAGCATGTTTGGACTTATCCTTAATTTTCCCATTCAGCTTTCCGCCGACCAAATTTTCTTTTATGTACTCTTTTAACGGAACATCAGAATAAATCCGCGCTTTATTTTCACCCTGCCAGCAGAAGCTTCTAGCGATTCCAATCGCGCCAATGGAATCAAGCTTATCAGCATCAAACAAAATTTTAGCTTCTACTGTTTCCGGTTTATTTGTGCCACGATACCTATGGCAGGCTATACAGTGCTTAATCTTACTGATTTTATCTTCAGTAAAACCTAAATCCTTCAAAATTTTTTCAGCTATTTCAGCACCTAAAACAGCATGGTCTGTATTGCCCGAACTGTCTAGGTCTTCTTCCTTTCTTGCAATATCATGTAATAGCGCAGCTATCTTTAAAACTTCTAAGTCCACCTTGTTCTCATGTTTTGCAATAGTGAGGCACAGATTGTAAACCCGCATCACATGAGAAAAATCATGAGAAGGCGGCAAACCCTGCATCTTTTTTTCCACAATTTCCCTTATCTTTTGGTATTTGTCCTTCATTCATACACCTTAAATTCCTTTCTTCAGCCTTTCCGCTACGAATTCAGGCAGGCCAGCCTTTTTCATCTTTTCAGAGGCTTTTTCAACATCGTATTCAACGCGCGCTATTGCAAGCATCTTTTCCTCAAAGTCGAGTATTGCATAGCCCGCTTTTGGATTATGGTCGCGAGGCTGCCCAACAGCAGGCAAACTAACAACAATACGCTTACCGTTCAAATCAATAAGTTCGTTTTCAGCAATTGGTTCTAAATATCTATTTTGTTCAACCTTAAATGGAATGTGATTGTGGCCACACAGCACAACGTCTTCAGCAACCTTTCGTAATGCAAGCTGCGCTTTTTGTTCATCCATATACTCCTCAATAGGATTTGAAGGCGTTCCGTGTATTGCAAAGAGCCATTTGCAGGAGAAAAACACAGGCAGCTCAGCCAAAAAATTCTTGTTGCTTTTGGAAAGAACCTTTTTTGTCCATTCAATGCAAGCCCTTGCAAATGGATTGAACCACTCAAGGCTTAGCTGCCCAACACAGGCAGCATCATGGTTTCCAAGCAGGCAGATAGCACCTTTTTTTCTCAGCAGTTCTATGCATTCATTAGGCTCTGCCCCATAACCAACAATATCGCCCAAGCACAGAATCCTTTTGAAGCCATAGCGCTTAGCGTCTTTTAAGCAGGCTTCGAGAGCCTCAAGGTTTGCATGCACATCGCTAAGGACAAGATATCTCACCGCTAACCACGCTCTTTCATTATTTCCTCAATTGCATTCTCAGCGTTTCTTATGGCAAAATCAAACTCCCGCAAGTCGCCAATAGCTCTCTCTAGTCTGCGAAGGTTTATTATGTGCAAAGAAAGCTCCTTTACCAATCCATGTCTGAATTCATCTGTTATTGCAGGGCTCTCACCGAATCTTGCAAACCACTGCCTGATGGCACGGGCGGTCATTCCAAATACAAATATATTAGTAAGGAGGTCGAACCTTTTACTAGAAGTTTTCTCGAGCTCTTCTTGCATTCTCTTGAAAAGATATTCCATATCTTTCGTTATTTTTCCACACACTGCTAGGTCCGCAATTGTCTGAACAAAGTCCTCTTTCCTCCTCCGAAGCGTTTTTTCGGGCACGTGCTTGAGTTTGAATGTTGGAAACTTTATCGCATTCGCAAGCTCCATTATCGCAAAAATACTCGGGCAATGTGAAACAATATTCAATCCAATGAGCTTAAGGTTTATATCGCTGCTTTTAAGAAGCCTTTCTTTTATCGTCTCCAAGGTTCTTATATCCGGTCTCTCCGAGAGGAGTCTTATTATTTCTTTTTTAAGGATTCTGTCACTGTGCCCTATCATTTTTATAATATCCTCAACAGCGCTATGCCCACCAAGCTTCATAAATGTCCTGAGGGCCTCAATCCTTTCAGGTTGTGGCAACCTTCTATTGAGTGCGATTTCTGCAAGCTTATCAAACACTGCTGCTTTGATTGTTTCCAGATTCATTTTTTTATCTATTGGAATTTTTGCCTCTATTTCCCTGGGTGCAAACCTTATTTCAGAGAGTTGTTTTATTATTTTCCTTCGCTTTGCACTCGTTTTTGCATTCTCTAATTTTTCAAGCAGTACTGCAATCTTATTTGCGGTCCTTGCCATTTGAGCCCTAAATTCTGCAGAACCCCCCGCTTTAAATGTCTTAGGTTTCCATTTCTTTGCTTTGTTTTCCCAATATCTCGCTTCCGCTTCCGAAATGCGTTTGCGTATCTCCGCTCTATCAATAATTCCCTCTTCCCTCAAAATTTTAACCCTTTTTTTGAGCCTCCGAAGCGTTTCAGCGCTTGGTTTCAAATTTTTCCTTCTTGGCATATTAGTATTACCCAACACACGATTATTAAAGTTTTCTTTCAATTAGCGCTGCAGGTTATCTGAAATTTAACACACCGGCTTGGTGTTATCGCCTGCGATCCCTTCATAGGTCCTGAAATCAGTGCCTCCAGAAAAGAAGGTAAAACACAAGCATGAGCACTATTGCAAGCAGTGCTAATGGCAGAAGCAAACGCTTGCTGCCAAACATTATCGGAACAGGGCCAATCATTATTATGCCTGCTCCCTCAACGTTTGCTCTTCCGCTTGCTGCACTCAAAAGTATGCCTGCAAAAATAAGTGCGATTCCAATGAGCAGAAAGGCAAAGCCTGCAAGAATTAATTTTTCCATATTATAATTTTATGCAGATGTTTTTTAAAAACAATTCAGCATATTTTTAGTTGGTGGGCTGAATGGAATACAAACAGCTTGCAAACATTATTTTTATCAGGTTGCATTCTGGCGAAGACCTTTTTGAGGGCTTGCATGAGGTATGCAAAAAGTGCAAGGTAAGAACAGCTATAGTGCTTTCAGCTGTCGGCATGCTGCAGGATTTCGAGCTCGGTTATTTTAAAGCTAAGGGAAACTACACAAAGCAGCGATTCAAAAAGCCGCATGAGCTTGTTGCATTGAGCGGAATAATAATGAAGCTTGGCAGAGAATACAACTTCCATCTGCATGCAGCACTTGGCAACGAAAAGAAAAAACTAATCGGCGGCCATCTCATAAGCGCGAAGGTAAAAGTAACAGCCGAACTCGTGCTTTTAAAATCCAACGCAACGCTGCATCGCATTCTTGATGAAGAAACAGGATTGTTAGCGCTTAAGTTATAACCTCTGGGCAGACAACACACGCGTAATATCATGCCTTTTGTTTTTTAATCTTTCCGTACGCTTGGGCAAAA
>JAGHBI010000006.1 GCA_021161055.1 Candidatus Iainarchaeum sp.
GAGATAAACAATCTTATCGATTTCGCTAGCGGATGCTCTTGCAAACAGTTTGGAAAGCTCATTAACCATCTCTATGCGCGAGCTTATCCCTTCAACTCTTTCCATCGTTTCGGCAACTTCTATGAATTTCATACTAATCTATAGAATGAGAAAGCTATATATAAAACTTTCAGATATACCTGCGGCAATGTAAAAAGTGGGCCCGACGGGATTCGAACCCGCGACACCCAGGTTAAGAGCCTGGTGCTCTGCCTGCTGAGCTACGGGCCCAACAATTTGGAACAATAACTTATTGTTTGTTAAGAAAAAATAAAAAATTATTGTAATTGGGGGCTAAAGCTTTATTTCCTCTAGATCTAAAGCATATTTTCTCAATACCTTTGGCACCTCTATCTTGTTTTCTTCAGCATTATAATGATTTTCTGCAATTGCACAGATCGTGCGCTGTACAGCAACGCCTGTCGCATAAACGTTCCTTGTCAGCTCTTTGCCTTCTTTTGTTCTGTAGCGCATCTTCACCTTTTCCGAAACCCAGGTGCCCATGGTTGCTATTGAATGAGTCTCCCTGTAACGTGCCTGCGCAGGCATCCATGTTTCTATATCAATGTGCTTAAGCGCGCGCATATCAGTGTCAGCTGAAGCTAAAATAACACTTCTGTGCGGCAGACCTAAAGAGAGCATAAATTCCTGCACATCCTTTCTGAGTTTTTCCACCTCAGCAAAATCTTCATCTTTCCTAACAATGCAGTGTATTTCCACCTTATGGAATTGCTTTGCCCTGAACATGCCTTTGGTGTCCTTGCCATGAGCACCTGCTTCCTTCCTGAAACATGGCGACCAAGCGATTATGCGCAAAGGCAACTCTTTCCTTTCGAATATTCTGTCTGCATAATACGCAACTATTGTATGTTCCGAGGAAGGTATTAGTATTAAGCCCTCTTTTTCGAGCTCGAATATCATATCTGCAAAACTTGTGAAATATGCAATCCTTTTCTCCACACCTTTTCTCATCATATAAGGGGTTACCATAAGCTTATCTGCATAACCTTTTTTTCTGAAAAAGTCGATTGCGTAAAGGCTCAGGGCAAAATCTAAAAGCACTATCTCATTGAGTTCGCAGTAAAACCTCGAACCTGCAAACTCTGCGGCCCTCTCCTGGTCTATGAGCTTGCCAACAAGGTCATAGTGATGCAACGGTTTGTGTTTGCTAAGCTCGTATTTTATGCCGGGATATTGAGCTTCAAAAGCATCTTTATATTTTTCCCAGACTTTAGGAATGCCCACATACTCTATAGGCTTTGCATCCTGCTCGAAACCTTCAGGAACATCGCTAGCAAGCCAATTAGGGAGCATCAATTCTATTTCCCGTATCTTTTCATCAAGCTCTGCAAGCATTAGCTTGTGTTTTTCTACCTGGGCTTTTATGTGTTCTGCTTCCTTCAAAAACTTTTGATCTCGGGTTCTGCCATACTCTTTGCTAAGCTTGTTTCTTCTGGCACGCAGCTGTTGCAATTCAATATTAACTTTTCGCCACTGTTTGTAAAGCTCGAGTCCTTTTTCAAAATTTTCAATGAGTTCTTCGCTAGCGCGCCTTTTCCTTAACATCGCTCTATACTGCTCGCTTTTATCAACCAATTCCTTAATCCTGGGCATTTAAATCACTGCTTATTATTCCTTCTTTTTCTCAGGAACCATAAAAGGAAGTAAGCCTGTTTTCTTTTTTCGTTCTTCCTTTTCTTCTTTTTTCTCTTCTGGCTGTTCCGCAGGCTGTTCTTCAGGTAGCCTATAAGTGGGCTTTTCTTCTGGAGCAACAATCTCATATTTTGCCTTGCGTTCAGCACCAACTATTGGTTCCTCGCGTTTTGGTTCTTCCATTGGAATCTCTTCAACTTTCCTTGGTTTTTCAACGATAAATTCTTCAATGTGTGGTTTTTCCTCTTCGGTTTTTGCTACTGGAGGTGCTTCAGGTTCTGGAGCTGTTAGTTTCACCTCTTCCAGCCGCACAGCCCCTTCCTCAGGTTCCAGTTCCTCTTCGGGCTCTTCTTCTGCCTCTTCTGCCTTTTTCTGGGCTCTTCTTTCAGCTTCTTTTTGCATATAAGAGACAAACCATCGAAGTGCGAAGATTGCAGCAACAACTACTGCAAGCAAAATAAGAACATTCATAATAACGCTCGGCCTTGTCTTTGTGAAATCACTGCCGCTGTAATTGCCATAGAGCAGCAGCGAAATATTGTGGTCCTCAGCAGTAATGGGTTCATAAAGCTCTGCAACATAGAGATCGCCCTCTTTGAGAAGCGTTACCGGCGTTTCCTTTCTATCAACAATAAGCTTGGCTAAAAGCTTTTCTTTATCAAGAGGTGCGGTGTTTATATAGGTTACCTTTGCTTTTATGGTCTTTACAGGGCTGCCTAATATAGCGGTTCCTGAAGAAGGTTCTATAAGCGTTACCAGAAGCTTATCAGTTAGGTTTATGGAATGTGTCTTTGTAATAAAAACATCTACGCCCCCTATATTCCCTCTGAGCTCGAATGTGAGGAAAATTTTCTTCAGCCTTTTGTTTTCAGGCATTCTTGTGCTGAGAACAAACGTATCATGGGATATCTTTGTGAAATATTTTACTTGATTTGTCTCTGCAATCTTCATTACAAGGCTTAGGTTTCTTGCCTCGGAAAGTTTAACACCAGAAACCCTCGCAACAAGTTCTATTGGTTGGCCATAGTTAAGCTTTGAAATCCGCAAAATATCAGGTTCGAGAGAAAAGTTTAGCATCTGAGCATTTGCATAAGTTGCAATTAGCACAATGGAAAATAACAATGCTGTTTTTTTCATGAACATCTAAAAAATTATGCAAAAGGTATTTATTAATCTTTTTCTATGCAGACACGAGAAGAAAACTTGGAAAAATAGTGAAAAATGGCAGCGGAGAGTAAGCCGCCTTCTGTTCCTCTCGCGAGTGCCGGCATTCATCTTAGCGCCTCTAAGGCTTGCACCCAACCAGGGGCGCGTTTCATCCAGAACCAAAGCACTCAGTTTTGATCATCGCTTGCTTTGGCCTGGTATCGTTTCTGTTCCCCTGGCTGCCCTCTCGGGCAGGTGCTTACGCACATTTAAATGGGTGGGCGGACTTTCCTCAGAGCTTAAAGCTCCGTAAGCCGGCCTTCCGCTACCAATAGAATAGCACTCTAAAAATTCTTAAAAACCAATCACCAAAAAGCAGCGATTAAAACGTCTGCACAGACCATTCACAATGCGTGAACCTCGAGCTTTTAGTATCGGTGGGCTGAAACGCTCGCCGAAGCTCGCGTCTTACACCCCCGACCTATCAAGCCGCTCTTCTAGCGTTGCTCTCGCCCCTAGCCTTCTTGCGAAGGTTCGGGGATGGTTGGCTCTTTTCGGGGACCGCTTCGAGCTTAGATGCCTTCAGCTCTTATCGGCTACAGCGTAGCTACCCGGCGTTGCCCTGCCGGACAACCGGTACACCAGAGGCTGCGGCCCAGTGTTCCTCTCGTACTGACTGGACCTTCCCCTCAGCCAACCAGCACTCCCAGCAGATAGTATCCAAACTGGCTCGCGCCGTTCTCAACCCAACTAACGTAGGGCTTTAATGAGTTAACACCTCCACCCTTGGCTGCTTATGCACAGCCAGGATGCCCTGAGACGACGGCGAAGTATCAAACCGCGGGGTCGATGTGGACTCTCACCCGCGACGGATCCATTACCCC
>JAGHBI010000103.1 GCA_021161055.1 Candidatus Iainarchaeum sp.
GGATAATATTACTATAATGCAGATACTGTAATAACTTTACATGATTTTGATTGAGGGCACTATCTTCCAACTTTGCTCAAACAGCTTTCCCTTCTCTCCTCTTGAGAAATCATGTTGCAGATTTCAATAGCTTCGTTTTTATTGATGGCTTTGACTTCCTCAGCAAGTTTGCTCAAGCACACACCTTGGTAAAATTGGAACAATATTTCTTTGCATAAACTGATCGCTTTTTCTGAGCCATATCTTTTCCACAGGAATTTTATATTATGAAGTATGCACACCTCTCTAACTTTCATGTAGGGATATCCATGACCATATTCTATTGAAGAAGTGATTTTGTTGCAGTCTTTGGCAATGTAATAGCATAAATCTCTTTTTGTAAGGTTTTCAAATTTTTCACAGTGAGGTTCTATTGGCACTTCTTTTTCATCCCAGTCAGAATAGATAATGCAATCTATGATATCCTTTTTTTCTTCCAATTTGAGACATACGTAAGGATCGTTCTTGAGGGCGGACACCTTTGCATAACATCTGATCCTGTTCTCGCCTGCTAACAAATCACAGCTGTTTTCATCTTTCAGATTGTTTGCTATATCACTTATGCACCTTTCTTTTCTTTCAGCATCTTCAATTTTCGTGCATAACTTCGCATCATTTCTATCAAGGGCGAGTTCAAGATAACACGTGTCATAGCACGAACCACTCCAATATTTTGGTTTTGGATATTTTTTAAGAGCTTCACATGCTTTGGGGTTATTGTTAGCAATCGCGGACTTCGTATAAAAGTCGCAGTAACATGTGTATTTGTAAGCCCCAGCAGAATCTAAAATTTCACACACTGAACTATCGTTGCTTTCCTTTAATTCGGTTTTTTCGATCGTTTTCCTTACCTCCCTCATAATGTTTTGAATTTGAATAGGCCCTGCGGTGCCATATAGCCTGACACTTTTTTCCTTTCCATCGATTTTTAAGGAAACATCTGTGCCCGGGAGGTCCAGAATCGCGAGGTCTTCATAGCTGTCTTGCAAATCAAAGAAATTGTTTGCTTTGAATACTTCTAAAAGTCTTTTCACATCATCTTCACTTATTTTTCCTTCTTTAAATTCTGATGTGAAGCGGTCCCTATTATACAATATAACCTGTTTTACGGTTCCATTTCCAAAAATGGTAACCTTGCTAATGATAAGGGGAGATAGACCACCACCCGTTGATAGGGAGATTCTTACGCTTTCAAGGGAGTACTCTTCTGGGAAACCTGTAGAAGAATCCTCCGCCCTCCTTTCCATGGATAGGATGGCATATGCTGCAATCAAAACAACTGCAACAATCCCTACAATTAGAAGATACGCTATCTTTGTTCTTCCATGCATCATACCAGAAATCACACTAAAATAATCAACTCTAAGTTATTAAAAATATTATGGCATCATTTTCCTTTATTTAATAAAAAGCCTCTTACCTTCCCGCTGTCAGCTTTCCCAACAGCCATTCTCTGGCTGCCGCCACCTTTCCCATTCAGCTTTTGCAATATTTTTTGCAGTTCTTGGTTTGCATTCCTCCCAGAGTGCTCAGCACAGAATACAACCAAGTTGCTATTGGAGCCAAGAATCAGCATTGCATCCTTCCTTTCAGCAAGCACCGCATTACCAATATCTATCAGCTGCTTTGTATCAAGACCTTCAAAGTATGCCTTTATCACTTTTTCTTTGCTTGCGATCAGGTCTTTGCATGCTAACCTGGCAATTGTTTCGCTGGCTTTTTCAAGCTTTTTGCGTAGCTCTTTCCACTCGCTAAAAAAGCGCTCGGAAGCCTTTGGGAGTTCATGAGGTTGCACAGCTAACTTGCTTGCAGCCTCCTCTAACAATTTTTCCTTTTGTTGCACATGCTTCAGTGCTTCCAGACCACATACAAATGTTAATCGCTCCACACCATCCTGTACGCCCTCGCGCTTTATTATCTTGAAAAATCCTATGTCAGAGGTTTTAAGCACGTGAGTGCCGCCACAAGCCTCAACATCGATGCCAGGGATTTCAACTATCCTCAAAACCTTGCCTGGAACATAGCCGCCTTGGTAAAGAGTAAAACCATATTTCTGTTCAGCTTCGTTTCTTGGCATAAAAAACGTTTTCACTGGAATATCTGCTAATATGAGCTCGTTCACCATCCGCTCGAGCTCAGCGATCTGTTCCTTTGTAATGCGCTTGTAATGCGTTACATCCAAGTGTGCTTTATCTACATCCTTATGGGCGCCTGCCTGCCATATATGCTTTCCTAAAAGCCTTTTACAGCATGCATTCAGCAAATGCGTTGCTGTATGATGCCTCATGAGCTGTTTTCTTCGCTCCATATCGATTTCGCCGCTGACCTGCATGCCCACCTTGAACTTTTCAGGTTTTGCAACCTTGTGCAAGATTACGCCTTCATGCTTCTCAACACTGAGCACTGCAACACCATTCAATGTGCCAGTATCATGTTCTTGGCCGCCCGCTGTGGGATAGAATGCTGTTTTATCCAGTACGATGCCATTAGATTCAATGCCAATGACTTTTGCCTTGAAACTTTTTTTAAGCGGGTCTTCGTAGTAGAGCTCTTTTGTTTTCGCATACTCTCTTGAAAGTTCAATTTTTCGCTCTTCACCTGCCTCTCTTTCATTCTTTTTTGCTATTAGGTAGTAAAAGTTCTCCGGAACCTCTATCTTTATGCCGTGCTTCGAAGCCTCCTTTTCTATGAGCTCTGGCGCAATGCCATGGCTCTCATAGAGCATTATCAATTCATCTGTGCTTGGTCGCTTGCCCTTCTTTGCCTTCTCAACAAGTGCAACAATCTTCTGTCCTGCTTTTTGCTTAAGCAGTTCGTTCTTTTTTCGTTCTTCTGCGATTACATCGATTGTTGATTGCACACCCTCAAGCAGGGTTTCATCCAGGTCTTTCAAAGCTTGCGCATGGAGCTCCACAATGCCCGGAATATCAAGCCTTAAATCGAATTCCTCATTGAAAGCGAAAAGCCGCCTGAGCAGGATGCGCAGGTTGTAACCGCCACCGCTATTGCTTGGAAGCATACCGTCGGTTATTGCGTAAAGCAATGCTTTGAGGTGGTCTGCACATGCGTAAAGCGCCTGCAGTGGTCTTATTGCCTGCTCAAACTCCTTTTCACTCAACCCAATGCTTTCCAGTATTTTTGCTCTTTTTTCCTTCAGCATACCATCCTCAACATTAAGTGTGCCACCAAGCTTTGCAAACTCCGCAAACGTTTTCTTATCATAGGTAATTCCCGAATCCTTCAGCATCTTTTTCATTACTTCCTCAAAAACAACATCGTAGCTTGTTGGTGTTCCATTGGTGTACCATGCTAGGCGCTCCAAGCCAGCGCCCATATCGATTACCTTTGTTTTCAATTCCTCATAGCCGCTAGCGGTCTCTCTAAACTGCATAAATACGCAATTGCCAAGTTCAACGCCATTGGCGCAGTACTCAACACTTGGCCCAAATGTGCCGCCGCCAGCCCAAACATCCTCCTGAAAGCACAGTTCTTCCTCTGGAACGCCAATAACCTTCGTTAGATAGTTATAATCATGCATTAAAGCTTCATTCTTCCAGTAAAAGAGACCGGTTTTTCTTGAATTGAATGCGTGTTGTCCAAACATAATAAATGCTGTATAGTGCTGCCCTGTAACCCCAACATTTTGCAGGTCCTTGAAACGCAAGCATGGCTGGGGTACAACTAAAGGATTGGCTATGGGTTCAAGCTCACCGCTCACCACATATGGTTGAAAATCAATAATCGAAGCGTTTGTGAAATAGAGGTCGTCTCTCCAGCGAGCCACTACAGGGTAGCGAGCAATGCTCTTGTGCCCGTTCTTTTCAAAATAACGCTCGATCGCTTTCCATGTTTCCACATAGCTATAACCCTTAGTTTTTTTTCCAATGAAACTAAAGCCAACGCAGCTTGAATCAGCGCAGATATCGCGATCAGCATTTAAAGTCCAGAAGTAACGCTTGCACTTTTTGCACTGTTTTCTAACAAAACCCTTTTCCACCAAGAATTCCACTTTATAATGCTTCTTCCATTCGCTGGCGAATTTTCGCCTTAGCGCTTCCTTTGAAACCATAGCAAATAATTTGCCAGCAAATAATTAAATCCTTTTTCTACCTTGGAAATTTCAATCCTATTAGCCTCCTTGATGAGATGCGAAAAATATTAGATATTTTACCACAACCATTATGCAGCGGAAATAAAAACATTTTGCTAAAACATCAATATTTAAAAAACAATGCCAGAAGTTATTCTATAGTAGCCTATTTTTAAAGGTGTACTCTATGGGTTTGCGTCCTGCAAGGTGTTATACGAGCATAAAGCAAAGGCCATACACTCGCATAGCCATCACTGTGCACGACAAGAATTACGTTGGGACGGTTCCCCCTTTAAGGATAAGACAGTTTAATATGGGAAATCCACGCAAGAGATACTCGCGTATAGTTGACCTTATTGCAGAGGAAAGCGTGCAAATAAGAGATAATGCGATAGAGGCTGCAAGGGTATCGATAAACAGGTTTTTGATCAAGAATGTTGGTAAGGACAACTATTTCATGCGCATACGTGTGTATCCGCACCAAATCTTGCGAGAGCATAAGCAGGCACAGGGTGCAGGTGCAGACCGTGTTTCACAGGGAATGAGCCACGCATTTGGAAAGCCTATTGGCAGAGCCGTGCGTGTTAGAAAGGGAACGGTTATAATGAGCGTGCTTGCAATGGTTGAGCACGTTGATATTGTGCGCAAAGCACTGCTCAGAGCAAAGGCGAAGTTTCCGTGCGAGATCAGTGTAAGAGTTCACAAGGATATCGATTCCATAGGCACAAGACCAAGGCATGTGATAGAAGAGGTTGTGGAAGAGGTAAAGCCTGAGGAGAAAGAGGAGGAAAAGGCAGAGGCTGGCGAAGAGAAGAAGGAAGAAACCAAAGAAGAGGGCAAAGAGGAAACCAAAGAGAAAGCAGAGGGAAAAGAGGAAAAGAAGTAACGTTTTTCTTTCCATAACCTTCGTTTACGTTTTCTATTTTTAAAAACGCTTAGAAACAGGTGTACAGAGCTTTTAAGCGGGAGGGGGGAGTCGAACCCCCGTAACTCGGTCTGCAGCCGTGTGCATCGCCGTTCTGCCACTCCCGCAATCAGGAAAACCTACGGTTTTCCCGATACCTTTTCCCTTTCTACATATAAAATTATTCAAAACTGTTTTTTAATCTTTTCAGCGCTCTCTTGTGCGGTAATAAGCAGCTCTCTCGCCTTTTCCACATCGTTGTTTTCAAGGAGCTTGAAAACTCTCCTCACATCGAATGCGTTGTTAAAATCTGTTTCTGCCAGATTTTTCTCAAGAATATCGAAGCCAAGCTCTATTATCGATTTTCTCTGCTTCTGCAAGTCACTGAGCTCTGCCAGCTTTTTGGTGAATGATTCCTGAAAAAAGCTACTATCAACAGATATCAGCGCTTTATCCTCAAACTCCTTAATAATGCTTTTTATATCGATGTTTTCCTGCGAATGCCCTTTCGCCAGCGAACCAAGCAGCTTTATCTTTATTAATGGTTTTTTTGCATGCGGTTTCTCAACGAGCTGAGAGAGCCTTTCTTTGAGCGCCTTCAAAACCTCTTCAACGCTAGCATTTTCGAACTCAATCTTTTCATAAATAAAAGGCCTTTGGTTTGGCAGAGCACAGAACTCGAGCTTTTTTGTTTTTGTTTCTATTATGTAGAAACCTTTGGGTTTTTTTGCCTCAAGCCTTTTCATCTGTGTTATTATGGTTGAGCCAGGCAGCACTAAATGCCTGCTCCCTTCAACAAGCTCGTTCTGCCAGTGAAGGTGTCCATCCACTATAATATCAAACCCTTCCGGCAGGGAATCGATGCTCAGTGTTGCAATCATCTCATCATCGAAGGGCAGAAATTCCTTCAGTGATTGGTGCAATACAAGTATGTTGAATGCGTTCTGTTCTGGTTTTGGATTCCAGAGCTTCAATGCATCCAACGCCTTTTTTTCAGGGACGCCGCCAAGCCCATGTACAACAATTCTTTCGTTCTGGGCTTCGATTATTGCTTTTGCAGCATGCAGATACACTATGAAACCAGCGCTTTCGAAAAGCTGCAAATAGTTCACATAATCGCGAGCTCTGAATTCGTGCGTGCCGTGGATTGCAATTACTGGAACGCCTTTAAGTGAAATTGTTTCACTTTGTGTACGAGCAACCTTCTTTATGTGCGTGCTCTTTTCGTTCGCGTTTCTTGCAAGCGAGAAGATTGTAAACGCTTCCAGCAGGGTTTCCGCATTCGGAACCTCTTTATCAAAAATATCACCGCTTATAATTATAAGCTCCGCGCCTTTTTCCAGAGCGAGTTGCATTGCTTGCATAGCATTCTCAAACGCTTCGTTCTCTCTGCCAGCTTGCTTAAAACCCAGATGAAAATCCGATAGAAGAGCAATCTTCATACTAGAAAAGTGAAAGGAAATTTAATTAAAAAGTGGCCTCCAGTAAATATTCATCTTCCGCTTTTCACTCTTCTTATAAGTTCCTCAAGCATCTCTCTATCATAGAATAATAGGGGCCTCAATACAGCCAGCTCTTTTTTCGAATCGAATTCTTTATAGTTGGCAAAAGCCTCTTTTGTTGTCTCCCTGTCAGCTGTTGCAAGTGCTATTATATTATACTTATTTATAAGTTCCTCGAGCTCTTCCTCTTTGCTCAGAATAAACTTCCTGTAGGCGTTCCAAGGAATAAGATGCTTTACAATCCTTTCAACCTTCTCTTCGGGACCTTTCACAACTGGGAAAACATTGCAGCCTTTTCTGAGCAAAAGCCAGGCGCATGCAAGCTCTTCCTCCTTTCCGTAGAAAAGCATAGCAACGCAGCCTTCAACACCTGTAGGTAAGCCAGCGAAGCATTTTACCTCATCCACATAGAAGTATGCCCTATCGTTGTGTATCTCCACATGAAGCGTTTTATCCGGATTCTTAAGGTCCACTTTAAGGCCATACTTCCTTACAATGTTGGCGCCAACCTTGCGTTCAACCTCCTGCGAGCTGAAATAATGCATTCCAACGCGAGAGCAATCAACAGCAAAACTATCCTGCTTGCGAAACCTCCCCTCAAAGAAGCTTACCGCTTTTTCCACAAGCTCGCTAAGCTCAGAGAACTTGAGTTCATAGGCTAGTGCAACCGCATGCAGGCCAAAAACCTTCTGCAGTACTTTTGCACAGCTTTCCAAGTCCTTGGCATAAAGGAACATTCTGAGCCTGCCAAACACAAGCCTTTCAAACTCGATATTGTTCCTGTTCAGTGCGCACTTTATATTTTCGCGCAGTTTCTTCAGGAAGTAAAGCCTTGTTCTTTCACTCTTGAGAAAAACACTTGATGATGGCTTTATAAGCAAAACATTCGGTTCAAGCATAAAAAAGCTAGGAGGGGAAGATTTAATATTTAAATATGTTATGCCTTTACACTCTTATGCATTTTAATGCTTTTTAGCGTTGAAATAACTTTTTAGGGGGGTTGTGTTTGAGCAAAAAGTGGGTTACTGAAAGAGATAGCAAAGGTTATTTCTGGCCTTCGCAGGAGGCAAAGGAGCATGCATGGATTAGTGATGAAAGCATTTACGAAGAGGCCTCAAAAGACCCTGTAGCTTTCTGGGAAAAACTTGCAGGGGAAGGCATAACCTGGTTTAAGAAGTGGGACAAAGCTTATGAATGGAACCCACCGCACTACAAGTGGTTTGTTGGCGCTAAACTGAACGTTTGCTATAACTGTGTTGATAGGCACGTTGAAGCAGGCAAGGCTGATAAACCAGCGATAATCTGGATTCCTGAACCAACCGCTGAGGAGAAGCGGGTTATAACCTATGGTGAATTGCATAAGCTTGTGCAGAAGTTTGCAAACGTGCTCAAAAGCCTTGGTGTGAAGAAAGGCGACCGCGTAAGCATTTATCTGCCTATGATTCCAGAGGTGCAAATAGCGATGCTGGCATGCGCACGCATAGGTGCTGTACACAGCGTAGTGTTCTCTGCTTTCAGCGCTGAATCGCTGAGAACGAGAATCGAAGACTCGGGAGCCAAAATACTGATCACAGCAGATGGCTACTACAGAAGAGGCAAGGTTATAAACCTCAAACAGAACGCTGATAAAGCGGTTGAGGGCACTTCTGTTGAAAAGGTTATTGTTGTTAAGCGCGCAGGTAACGAAGTGGATATGCTCGCTAACAGAGATCTCTGGTGGCACGAGCTTATGGAAAATGCAAGCGAGAACTGTGAGCCAGAACAGATGGATTCCGAGGATATGCTTTTCTTGCTTTATACAAGCGGAACTACAGGCAAGCCAAAAGGTGTTGTGCATACGACCGCTGGCTATATTGTAATGGCCTACTGGACATCGCGCTGGGTATTTGACCTGCACGACGATGACATCTTCTGGTGTACTGCTGATGTTGGCTGGATTACAGGGCATACATACAACTGCTATGGTCCGCTAGCGAATGGCGCAACACTGCTTTTCTTCGAAGGTGCTCCGGACTATCCAGAAAAAGACCGCTGGTGGCAGATTATTGAGGAAAACAAGGTAACCATTCTGTACACAGCGCCGACAGCAATACGAATGTTTGCGCAGTGGGGCTCTGAATGGCCAGCAAAGCACGATTTAAGTTCATTGCGCTTGCTCGGCACTGTTGGCGAGCCCATTGATGAAGACGCCTGGCTCTGGTACTTCAAACATATTGGAGGCTCGAGATGCCCCATAGTTGATACATGGTGGCAGACAGAAACAGGTGGCACGCTTATCACATCGCTTCCGGGAATAGGTCCATTCATCCCAACAGTTGCAGGCAGACCATTTCCGGGCGTTACAGCGGACATCCTCGATTCAGAGGGAAATCCAGTAAAAGGCGATGTTGGCGGCTACCTTGTGATAAAGAGTCCATTCCCTCCAAGTCTGCTGAGAGGTCTGTACAAAGATGAGGAAAAGTTTGTGAATACCTACTGGTCGGAGTATGGCAAAGAGATTTACTTCGCTAGCGACGGTGCTCGATGGGTGGAGGATAAGTACATAAGAATCACAGGCAGAGTTGATGATGTGATGAACGTTGCAGGCCACAGGCTTTCAAGTGCGGAGGTTGAAAACGCTATTGCAAGCGATGAGAGGGTTAGCGAATGCGCGGTTGTTCCAAGGCCGCACCCAATAAAAGGCGAAGTGCCGGTAGCATTTGTTGTTCTTAAGGGTGCTGAACCAAGCGATAAGCTGAAGGAAGAACTGGTGGGTGTTGTTAGACAGAGAATCGGCCCAACAGCGAAGCCTGAAGAGATAATCTTCGTAAAAGAGTTGCCAAAGACACGCTCTGGAAAGATAATGCGCAGAATGCTAAAGGCATTGCTCACAAACAAGCCACTTGGCGACACAACAACACTGCAGAACCCAGAGAGCGTAGAACACCTAAAAGAAGTAACGGGTTATAAGGGCTAAAAGCCCTTTTTCTTATTTTTACAAAAAAGAAAGCGTTTGGGAAAATCTATGGTAAAAATTCCTTGTTCTTTATTTTCTTTGGCAGGTATTCCTTTGCCACAAACTCCAAGCTTTTGTTTGCCAGAGCCTGTTGCTCTATCCTGATTTTAAGCTGCATCGCTTTTTTAAGCTCATTCTGCCATGGTTTGTTCTTGAACCATTCGTAAGCGAGCATTTCCTTAGCTCTCTTTATATCCGTAGGTTTCATCTTTTCAGTAACATTTTGCAGACCGTATTCCTCAACATCCTCCAAGGTCATGCCTATGTATTTAGCGGTCGGGCATGCAAGCAAAGAGGAATGTGCGGCCAATGCCATGGAACCCTGCTTTATAACACTGTATATATACCAGCCATAGGGGTCGCCGTCGGTAAACACATACACAGGCAGCTTATGTTCAAAATGCAGGCGATGAATCAATCTGCGCGTTCCCCTGGCAGCTTGTCCGCCTGTGCCCACAAGTATTGCTTTATTCTTCCTTGCAAAATCTTCCTCTACTAGGCGTTCGTACATTGCGCTTGTTTCTATCACAAGCACGTATTTGGCATTTATCTTCTTTATCTCTATCTCGTGAGGCTCCATTCTGCTCATTATGCTCCAGCCTCCACGGCCGAGCTTTAAGCAGTTGAATGTATCGTTGTGGTGCTGTCTATCGACAAGCGTTATATCACCATAAAGCGTCCCTTTAGGGTTTGCGTGCACATTGAGCTTTTCTCTTATTGTATCTATGCTGTGCTCCAAATCTACTATGCAGGCATCGCTCTCGCGCTGGTCCTCAAATGTGTTCTCTTTGGTATTGCCTATGGTGTGCTTCAGCTCGTAGTAAACCTCTCTTATTGATGCTGTCTTATTGTGGGTCAGATACTCATACGTTTTGCTCATAACCAATGTTGTTTGCAGAAACTTCCTTGCATGTGCAATATTCAAAAATGTTCGTGTCGCGCTTTTATCACCAAGCGTTATTATGCCGAGGTCTTCATCAAACACAACGTTGCCTCTGCCTCTAAGCTTAGTCTTAAACCTCGGGTTTTTTCCATGTTCTATCTCCTTTACCATTTCCATCGCAATCTTCTTTATGCGCTCCGCTATCTCCTTTGGCCCTTCCAGCTCCTTCTTTCTAATAGAAGCCTTCGAGCTTACCCTCTTTACAACCTTTTTCTTGCCTTTTTTTGCCATTTTACTCACCCTTCTGTTTTGGCTTCAATCTCTTAACCTTCTTTTCTTCAGGCTTTTCCAGCTTCAGTTTGTTGAGCACAAGCCACTCAAGCTTCTTTATGAGCTTATTCTTATCTTTCTTTGTTATCTTGCTAAGTGCTTCGGCAACTTCAGGAATATACTTGTAAAACATATCTCTCTTCATCTTCTTTTCTATCTCTGCCCTTTTTGCCGAGATATAGCGAGCTGTTTTGCGCGCGCACATCATCAGTGCTAAGCGCAGCTCTTCCATTATTTCATCTTCGTCCGCTATAGCTTGTTTGCCTGCACCTGTATATGGCACGTGCACCGAGATGAAGTTCACAAATATTGTAAGCGGAACATTTTCGAGGTCGCGAATGCCATAACGCTTCCAGTCTATGCTATGCACCGCCTTGGTAATAGCACAGTTGCCTGCATCGAAAAGCAAAGGTGCTCTGTTCGCAAAGCGCATTATCTCAACCTTAACACCCTGGTTTTCATCCTCCTTCGCTTGATTGTTTTCCGTTGTTATGCCTGCTTTGCCACCGTATGCTATACCTATCTCTACCTGGAATGGATAGCCACCTGCATAAACCTTGGGTGGCCTTGTTAGAGTATAAACGTATTCAGGTTGAACTATGCTTTCAAGTGATTTGCGGATGCGAGCTTCGCCAATAGGCCTTAAACCATCTGCGCTCGGAGCTATGAACTTTATCTTCTTAAATGCATTCACTATCTGCTCCGCTTCACTCCATGTGAGTTTTCTCGGGTCCTTATTCAGATCAAATGAAACAAGCTTCTGTATCTGCGCTATTGCAGTATCTCCAATCCTTTCAAAATCATTCTTCAAGAATGAGGAAACCTTCTGCGCTTTTGTATGGTGTGCCATTGTTATTACATCATCTACTGTTACGCCTGCAGGATGTGGCTTCATCGGCTTAGGAGGCTTTGGAATATATGTTGTTGTTCTGTTGAATATTATTTTTTCTCCCTTCGGTGAGCGAAATATTATCTTTGCATGAGGGTTTGCTATGGCAGTTCTTCGCAGGTATTCCAATGGGCCCATTGCGGATTCTCTATAAAGAACGCCCTTAAATTTCGCCTGTATCATAAGTCCTCTAAACTTCCTGTCCAAATCGCGCATATTGTATATTTGTGGCTCGTTCTTTTTCGGGTCTATTGATATCTCGCATGCGAACGCTTTACCCTTGCCGGTGCCACTTATGACCTTTATTGCTTTGCCTGTTGTCATCTGGCTGAGCATTGTACAGCCGCTGGCTCCAATACCCTGCTGGCCTCTCATCTGCATAAGCCTGTGGAACTTCGTGCCAGCAAGAAGCTGACCTAAAGCCTTGCCAACAGTGTCTTTTGTTAGCCCAGGCCCATTATCCTTAATTGTAATCTGGTAGTATTCGGGCCCAAGCTCGTCCAGTTTTATTTCGATTTCTGGCAGTATGCCTGCCTCTTCGCATGCATCCAGAGAATTTGTTACATACTCGTGCACAACAGTTGTGAGCGTGCGCACCTTTCCATACAGACCAAGCATCTGCCTGTTTTTCTTGAAAAATTCAGCAACACTATGCTCCTTAAACTCCTTTGCAAGGACATCGCCTGTCACAATGGTCTTTTTGACTTTTTTCTTCATAGCACCACCTAAAGCTCAAATCCTTTCCTGCTGAGTCTTCTTTCTTCGTGCCTCCTGAACGCAGTTTCTATCTCTGCGCCAGAAAGTATATCCATTATGAGCGATTCAGCATCATCAATATCTTCTCCAAGTCCAATCAACGCTATAGTGTCACCATACACAGACACATAGCAATTGCATTCATCCTCAATCCTTTTCCTTGTCCTTCCTGCACTGCCAATTACTCTTGCTTTTTTTGTGTGTATCGCTTTCCTGCTTTTTCCAATGATTTCGCGAAGGTTTATTATACGCAATTCATAGTAATCCTTTGAAAGTAAGAACGCCTTTTCAGGTGCAAAACCTCTTGCAATGGCCTTGCAAATCGCTTCAGCTCGCATCACCTGCAAAGCGTCACTGCCTTCAATAGTTACCTCCCCGCTCGCGCTATCTATGGTTAGCTTCGTTCCGGTTAGACTTTCAATCTTCTTTTTTGTTTTTCCCTTTGGACCGATAAGCACAGCTATACGTGCCTCTGGAACCAAAAGATATTGGGCAGGCATAAAGAACACTGTCGTATGCAATCAACATAAATGCAAAACATTTAAAAAATGAATTAAAGTTTGTTCTAAACCTTGCCCTTTAACGCCTTTATATCCGCTTTCATCTCCTCTGGTGTCTTTTCAAGGCCCTGCTTTGTGAAGTAATTCGCAAGGTTTTGAAGGTCTCTTTCAAAGAACTCTTTAGCGTTGGGATGGCTCAACAGAACCGCTTGTCCACAATCTATTATAACAGGTTCATTGTGGAAATTCAGGATGTTGTATTCCGATAGGTCTGCATGCACAAGCTTTGCTTTATAAATCATCTTTGCCAGCTGTTCCACAAGATTGCTATATAGAAAATCAAGATCATCTATTGGTGCTTCTTTAAGAAGCGGTGCCGCTTCCTTATTGCCAATAAATTCCATCACCAGAACGTTTAGGTTGAAAGCATAGGGCATGGGAACCCGAACTTCTGCTTCGGTAAATTTTTCAAGGTTTTTATACTCCTTTCTCGTCCACTGGTATATTATATCCTGTTTGTCATGTCCTATGTGCTTGAAGCGCAGGTCTCCTTCAATATATGCACGCATGTTTTTGAAGTAGCTTGTTTCAATCTTATATATTTTCACAGCCCTCGCATTCCCTGCTTTATCAACAGCTCTGTACACATGCGCTTCCTTTCCAGTGCTGATGATGTGCTCCAAGCAATCTATAAAACCATCGTTTGCAAGCTTGTGTATAGCTTCCACTGCTCTGTGGTCAAAAACCTGGTTGAATATATTCCGCAATTTTTCCTCTTTTATAATATCTTCAATCCTGAAGGGTCCTTCCATAAAAAATCAACTTATGCGATTTTGTTTAAAAACAATCAGCAACATCATATTGGAAGACCCTCTAAAGCACCTTTTCTTGCCAAATAGAACTTTTCCGTGCTTGAATATCGCCATACAACGTCAGCTTTATCCGGCTGGAAATCCCAGATCTTTACTGTTACCAGATCGCCTTCTCTGAGCCAGATACGCTTTTTCATCCTTCCCGGGATTCTGCACTTGCGCTCCTTACCATCCTGGCATATCGCCTGCACCTTATTTGTACCGAGAAGTTTTGTTATTATTGCAAACTGTTCGTGCTCTTGAGGATCAGGCATGCGTATCTTTCTAAACGTCTGCTCTGCATCATTATTGGATTTCTTTCGATGAGTTCTCTTAAAACGTCTCTGTCCCATATTATACCAACCTGTATATTTGAACATGTGGTATGCCCTGTATTTTAATTATGCTGCGCTCACTTATTAAACCCTTTTTCAGCGCAACACTGACAACCTTCTCACCGATGAGGTTTATATTATTGTGCTCATCAAGAAGTTTGCTCAGTTCACTCTCACTCACTTTCTTACCTTTATAAAATGCCTCACTTACATGAAACTCAACATCACCAAACATTAATGTTTTGCCAATTATATCAGCATCGCTTGCCGCAAGCACTGTTTTGTTTGCTGCAGTGTGGACCTTGCAGTACATATTATTCCCTCAAAGGAGCTATTGCGCCGCATGCTGTGCATTTCAGCATTTTCACTCCTTTTTGTTCTATAAACTTTGTATCGGGGCGCCCGCATTCAGGGCAGAGAACAAAAGCTCTTATGTAATCTTCAATTATTCTTTGTACCTGTTCCTGAGTAAAGATGCCTTTTAACACCAGCCGACCAGCATCTATGTTTGCAGCTGTTGCGAGCTGCTTGGTTATGTATTTCAGCGCATGCTTTTCATCCCTGTTTATAATGCTCATTATTTTGGAAAAGTTGCTTACAAACGTTCTGCTGCCCTGAACAAAGCTCTGTGCTTTTGGCATCTCAAAGCGTTCCCTTTTCAGGCTCTTTTCAGGCATGGATTTGTAGGCTCTATCAAGCATCTCCTTGTAGTTCATTCAATCACCTCTTTTTCGACCTCGAGCTCATCTGCTTGCACGAAGTCCGCCAACATGGGTTTTTCCTTTTCAGCTGTTTCCTTCTTTTCCTTTTTCTTCACAGGTTTGCTTTTATCTTCCTTGCCTTTATTTCCCAGGCTTCTATAATAACAATCGAGTATCTCAAGCCTTTTAAACATCTCCTCTTCAAAATCCAACTTCTGAACTCCTTCAACAGAGATGAATAAGCCATTGTTTCCCTCCCTTACTCTTCCAATAACCTTTACTGCGTTGCCCTCTTTTATTTCCCTAACCTTGTCCATATGCTCACCGAAAGCGATAGCATCTATTGTGCCGGTAAAATCATCGAGCTTTATGCTGATAAAATTCTCTGTTTCATAGCGCCTTACCACTATACCGAAAACACTCACCCGCGAAACATTTAGACCGGAACTTGTTATAGCATAGCTTGGCACGTACTGTTCTTCAACTCTAACAAACTCTGCGCCGTCAAGCTCCTTCAACGGTATTCGAATAGCGGTTGCGCGCATACTGCTCACAGATAATTTTATTAAGATAAGGTTATTAACTTTAACATATTCTCCATTTAAGGTGGTTAATTGAAAAAACTGCGCAAGCTCCCATATTTCCTACAATACCTGATAGCATGCGTAATATTTTTTGCAATACTTTTTCTGGTTTACACATTTATTGCACGCAATCCAAACATTTTTTCCCGAGGGGGAATGGAACAAATATTGCATACCTATGGTTTTCTTGGAATTTTTATAATGGCAATAATTGCAAATGCAACGCTTTTTTTTCCGCTCCCCATAGACGCTGCAGTTTATCTATTAGCATATTTCGACTTTGGTTTTGGCGTATTCAACCCCGCGCTTCTCGGCCTTTTTGCAGGCATAGGCTCAGCCATAGGTGAAATCAGCGGTTACATTGTTGGCTTACTCGGAAGGCAGGGCATAAGAAAGCTTGCAAGGAGTGAGGTCAGGAAAATACACAGGATTCAGGAAGGAATGTACAAATATGGGTTTGCATTTATAGCGCTAACCGCTATGACTCCCTTCCCCTTTGACCTTGTTGGCATAGCTGCCGGCCTGATGAAGTTTGAGCCAAAGAAGTTCTTCCTTGCATGCATGCTCGGTAAGATTGCAAGGTGCGTGCTGATCGCATACGCAGGTTTCTTTTCCCTAAGCTTCCTTGCAGCAGTATTTGGTGTGAATATTTAAAGAAGTAGCTCTATATTTTTTTCGCCTCAAAAATTTAGTGAGGAGCCGGGATGGCGGAGCGGTCCAACGCGCCAGCTTGGAGCTCTCCTCCTTTCTTTCTTTAGAAAAGAAAGAAAGTGGTAAGTTTCCCCAAAGAAAGAAAACATAATTTAGGGTGAAACAGTAAACGGTGGGGGATAATAAGGACCGCTTGCGGTTCTTATGGACCAAAAAGCTGGTGAGCTTTTGCTCGCGTGGGTTCGAATCCCACTCCCGGCGTAACATGTTCCATAC
>JAGHBI010000052.1 GCA_021161055.1 Candidatus Iainarchaeum sp.
CAATACTACTTTTAAACCTTTTCATAAAAAGCAGCAAAATGCAGAAAAACCCCTGTAAACATCATTTAAAAATATTGCTGGGTTTTATATAATTGGTTTTTATGGGCGGGGTAGATTATAATGCCATTGGACTAAAAGCTGGTTTGGAGGTGCACCAGCAGCTTGATACAGGAAAGCTTTTCTGCAGGTGTCCAAGCAAGCTCGTAAATCGCGAGCCTGATTTTCGTTTTACAAGGAAATTGAGGTTGGCTGCTAGCGAACTCGGAGAATTTGATAGAGCAGCCTTAGAACAGTTCAAGAAAGGAACTGTTTATGAGTATGAATTCTTCAATGAATGCTGTTGCTTGGTTGAATGCGATGAGGAGCCGCCCAAGCAGGCAGATCGCAAAGCTCTTGAGGTTGCTTTAAAAATTGCACTTATGTGCAACGCCCACATCTTTGACGAACTTATTGTTATGCGAAAGATTGTGATAGATGGTTCAAATGTAAGCGGCTTTCAGAGAACGATGCTTATTGCCGAGAACGGAAAGCTTGATATTGGAAATAAGGAGATCGGGATTCAAACAATCGTGCTTGAAGAGGATGCCGCGCGGCCTATGAAAAAAGAAGGAAATAAGATTGTATATAGGCTCGATCGCTTGGGAATTCCACTCATAGAAATAGCAACAGCTCCGCAGCTAAAAACTCCGCAAGAGGTAAAGCTCTGCGCTCTGAAGATAGGCGAACTGCTCAGAAGAACCTGCAAGGTGAAGCGCGGCCTTGGCACAATAAGGCAGGATATAAACATAAGCATAGCTAACGGTGCAAGAATTGAGCTTAAGGGCGTGCAAGAATTGGAGCTCATAGATAAGTATGTTGAAAATGAGGTGAAAAGACAGCTTGCCTTGCTTGAAATAAAAGAGGAACTTGCAAAAAGAGGCGTCAAGGAACAAGAGCTTGTTTGTGATTGCAAGATGCTTAGCAAGCTCTTTGAAAGCACGCAATGTAAAATAATCGCTAGCGGATTGAAACGCGGAAAACAGGTATTTGGAATTAAGCTGAACAAGTTTGCAGGATTGCTTGGCAAAGAAGTTCAGCCTGGCAGGCGATTCGGCACTGAGTTAGCGGATTGTATAAAAGTAAGGCATGGTTTAGCAGGGCTTTTTCATAGCGATGAACTGCCTAAGTATGGAATAACTGAGCGGGAGGTTGCAAGTGTTAAGCAGGCATTGGCCTGCAGAGCACAGGATGCGTTTGTTCTGCTTGTTACTGATGAAAGCACAGCTAAGAAAGCATTTGAAACAATAATTGAAAGATGTAAGATTGCTCTGAAAGGTGTGCCTGAAGAGACCCGCGAAGCACTGCCTGATGGAAATTCCTGCTACAAAAGGCCGTTACCTGGTTCGGCAAGGATGTATCCGGAAACAGATATCCCAAAAACTGTTGTGAGCAAAGAGATGATTGAGCAGCTAAGGAAAGAGCTTCCACTAACAGTTGAACAAAGATTAGCGCTTTACAAAAAACACGGTTTGAGCGAAAAATTAGCTAATGAGATGAAGCTAAGCAATTACGCTTGCTTCTTTGAAGAATTAATAAAACAGGGCTTCGATGCAAAGCGCTGTGCTGTACTTCTGCTTGAGGAGCTTAAGAGCTTAGAGCGTAGTGGCTTCGATGTGGAAAATATAAGGGAGGAGGACATAGTTACGCTTCTGGAAGCGGAGCGCAGTGGCTTTAATAAGGACCTAAGCCTCGAAGTGCTAAAAGAGAAGGCTAAGCACCCTGAAAAAAGCATGAATGCAATAATAGAGTCCTTCAAAAAGGCCGGAATGTCAGAAAAAGAGGTAAAGGAAATTATTGCAAGCATTGTTGAGAAAAACCGAAAGCTTGTGCTTGAGAGGAAAGAGCGCGCAATAAACGCACTTATGGGCGAAGCAATGTCAAGGCTCAGAGGCAAGGTCGAAGCAAAGCTCGTTGCTTCCATGCTGAAGAAAGCGATTGCAGAGCTGCTTAGCGAAAATTAATTAAAAAGAACTGTCTTTCTAAAGGTAGATGTTTGTTTTTCTGAGTGGCTCGCTATGCAGAACTACAAGGCACTAATTGAGAGATATGATAAAAGCAACATGCTCGCTTTACTACACAGCTTTCCAGAGCAGTGCGAGCTCGCTTTAGAAATTGCACTGCGCTATCCATTACATTTGAAAAAGAAAACATATGAAAATATTTTCATCCAAGGAATGGGAGGCAGTGGCATTAGTGGCGTAATTGTTAAGGACTTACTCCAGAATATGTGTAAGGTCCCAATAGTTGTGAATAATGACTATGCGCTGCCTGAATTTGTCGGAGAAAAAACGCTTGCGTTTTTTGTAAGCTATTCGGGAAACACTGAAGAAACGCTCACTTGCTTCAGGAAGGCCCGAGCCAGAAAGGCATCAATTGTTTGCGTAAGTTCAGATGGAAAACTTGCGAAAATGTGCAGGAACTGTATAAGAATACCTCAAGGAAAGCCACCAAGAACAATGCTTGGTTTTCTCTCACTACCTCTGCTTGTTACTGTTGCGCGCGCACAACTTTTGAAGAAACCTCTCGCTTTGAATTCCTTACCAAGGTTTTTGAAGCGCGAGCTTAGCGGTGCGGAAAGAGCAGGCAAAAAGCTTGCCAAAAACCTCTATGGCAAGATACCTGTGATCTATGCTGCTAACTCCTACCAATCGCTTGCTTTGCGCTTCCATACACAGCTTGCCGAGAATTCTGGAATGTTCTCACACTGGAATGTGCTACCGGAAGCTAACCACAACGAGATAGTGGGCTTTAAACCAAAAGAGAAAAGCTTGGCGTTTGTATTCTTCCGCAGCAAAGATGAAACTGATAGAATGCAAAAAAGATTCGAATTCACCAAAAAACTTGTAAGCAAAAGGAGTGAAAGCGTTGAGATTTGGTTAAAGGGTAAAACCCATGCTGAAAGGCTATTTTATGGCATTCTAATTGGTGACTTCGCAAGCTATTACCTTGCGCTCCTCAATAGGAAGGACCCAAGCGATATAAAAAACATAAACGCATTGAAGAAAACGCTATCGAGGTGATACATTGGCTAAGGCTATTGGCGTTGACTTGGGGGGAACCAAGGCTATCTTCGTGCTTGTGGATGAATACGGCAGAATTCTTAAAAAGAAAAAGTATGCAACACCAAAGGAGAAAAAAGAGATACTGCGCATGCTTGTGAAAGGAATAAAAGAGATTAAAGGCAAGGAAAAGGTTGCAGGCATAGGTCTTGGGTTGGCAGGCTTTCTTGATAGCAAAAGAGGTATAATGCGCTTTTCTCCAAATATCCCTGCAATAAACAATGTGAACTTTAAAAAATACCTCAAAAAATATTTCAAAGAAAAACTTGTTTTTGAAAACGATGCAAATGCGTTCGTGGTTGCAGAGTATGCCGCAAGCTATAAGAAAAAATACAAAAATGTTGTCGGCATCACTCTCGGCACGGGCATTGGCGGCGGGGTTATAGTGGAAGGTATTCTTGTAAAAGGTCGTGGCTATGCCACCGAGCTAGGGCATATGATTGTGGACTTTTCTTCTGGGGATGTGTGCGCTTGCGGGAATCCAGGCTGTTTCGAGGAGCTGACGGATGGAAAAGCTTTACTGAGAAAAGCTCGGAAGCTTGGCTTGAATGTGAAAAACAATATTGAGCTTGCAGAGCTTGCGAGGAAGGGAAATAAGGTGGCAAAGCGAGCGATAGAGGAAATCGCAGAATACCTCGCATTGGGGCTTGTAAACATAATAAATATCTTCGACCCTGAAGCGATAGTGATTGGCGGAGGGCTTGCAAACATAGAGCTTTTGATAGAAGAAGCGAAGAAAAAGCTGAAAAAGTACAGAGTTGTGAGAAAAAACCCGAATATACTCAAAGCAAAGCTTGGTGATGATGCACCTGCTGTTGGCGCAGCGTTGCTCGCTCTGGAAGATTTTATAAGAATGAAGAAAACGCCGTTAGTAACAGTAGATATAATAATAGAGTATTATAAAAGAGGAAAATTTCAGGGCATAGTGCTTGTGAAAAGGAAGTTTGAACCAAAAGGTTGGGCACTGCCTGGGGGCATTGTAGAATACAACGAAACGCTGGAAAAGGCTGCCAAGCGCGAAGCTCTTGAAGAAACAGGGCTGAAAATCAGAGCATTGAAGCAGTTTAGAGCGTATTCAAATCCGAAGCGAGATCCGAGAGGGCATGCGATAACAATGGTTTTCACTGCAAAGGCATCAGGCAGGCTCAATGCAAGCTCGGATGCTGCAAGCGTTAAGGTGTTCAATATAAAGAGGCTTCCAAAAAAGCTGTGTTTTGACCATGCAAAGATAATAGCGGATTGGCTAAAGCACAGGGAAAGGGAATAAAGTAACTAAGCCCACTTAAAGATGCACTCCTTCAGAGAACGCCCGCCGCCTATTTTATGAGCAGCCCTTTCAATCACTTCGCCATACCTTTCCTTAACCTTCTCAAAAGCATCGCCTTTCGCTTCGTAACCTATTGGAACAATTACGAGTGGCTCGAGGTATTCTGGAAGCTCTAAAAGCTTGGCAAGCTTTTCACCATCAAATGCTGCACAGGGGCATGCACCCAAGCCCTGATTCACTGTTTCAAGCAGAATATTTTCAAGGCACAGACCAATGTCAATGTAATACTTCCTCTCTTCTGGGCGATATGCGTTTCTTCTATCTGCAAGCACCACGATAAGAAAGCTTGCTTCGTTCGCCCAGCTGTTGTGCTCGCTCATCGCTTGCATCACTCTCTGTTTTTCTTTGTCGCTTTCGGCAACATAAAAACGCCAGGGCTGCGTATTTCTTGCGGAAGGTGCTAAGCAGGCAGCTTCGAGGATTGCTTCTATCTGCTCCTTAGAAACCGCTTTGCTTCTATCAAAGGCTCTTACGGAGGCTCTATTTTTTATGACCTTTAAAATCTCTCTCATTCGCACCACCGCAGAACCACATTATTCAACAGTAAAATAGATTCTTTTATTGTCCTTGCCTTTGCTTTTCGTTCTGGTGATTTTTATGCGCCCGACTTCCTTTGTATTTCTAACATGTGTGCCGCCACAAGCGTTTACATCATCACCTATCTTGGTAAAGCGTATTTTTGGCAGAGAAGGCGGCAATACATCCCTGAGCTTGAAAAGCTGCGGAATTTTGAACGCTTGCTCTCTTGGCAGCTCACTTATTTCAACAGGCAAGGCAGCCTGCACAATCTCGTTTGCCTTCTCCTCAATCTTCTTCACGATATCGTTGTTCAGTTCAGGCAGGTTATAATCATCTCGCGATTCTTCCAAATCAATTTGGCCGCCGGTCACTAATGCTTTGGGAAAAAACTCCTGTACCGCTATTGTAAGTATATGCGCTGCTGTATGCATGCGCATCAGTTTGTAGCGTCTGCCCCAGTCAATTATGCCCCTAACCTCATCACCAGCTTGCAGGCCTTCTCTATCGAGCTCATGCCACACTTTGCCCGAATCCCTGCGAACATTCAAAACCCTGAATTCTTCACTACCATGAATCAGTTTTCCAGTGTCTGCAGGCTGGCCACCACCAAGAACATAGAAAGCCGTCCTGTCCAGCACAACCC
>JAGHBI010000049.1 GCA_021161055.1 Candidatus Iainarchaeum sp.
TAGTGGATGCGCGAAGCGTTCTTATCGAAAGCCCTGAATGGCTCGTGGAATTTATAAAACAGGCTGAAGAGCTTTTGAATTGTAAAGCGCTTGCGATCTGCCCAAATGCTGAATTGGAGTATCTGCCAAGAACGATTGCTGATAAAAAAATTGAGGCAATCGGCAATGCAATAAAAGCATTGGGTGCTTGCTATGAATAAGTTGTTTTTAGCACAGGAGATCGGAAGCTTGGCAAAACCAAACTGGCGTGTGAAACCATTTCGTGGAATGCCCATAACCAGAGAGGATATTGCTGAAATGAAACATTGGGCGAAGCTGCTCGAAATAGAGCATGCGGAACTTGAAAAGTTGCTTGAAAAGAAAGAGCTGAGCGGTGAGGAAAAGTCTAAGCTCAAGGATTATGCGTCGCTTTTTGCCCTGCGATTCTTTGAAAAAGCCGGTTTAGATATAGTGTATGATGGCGAACAGAAGAGAAGTGAGATGTATCAGCATGCAGTAGATAATATAGCTGGTTTTGAATATGTTGGCTTGGTGAGAAGCTTCGATAATAAGTACTACAAAAAGGCATCGTGCAGGGCAAAACCAAAGCTGAAAATATTCTACCACCTAGATGAATTCATATTTGTGAAAGCGCATGCAAAGCGCATTCCAAAGGTTCCAATTACAGGTGCATACACGCTAGCGGATTGGTCATTCAATGAATTCTATCTGAAAAAATCGCGCAGCAAAACATCGGATCTGAAAAGAGCAAGCTACAATGCAAAGAGGGAGCTTACGCTTGAGCTTGCGAAGCAGATTATAAGGCCAAACATAAAAGCATTGGTAAATGCAGGCGCTACCTATATCCAAATAGATGAACCTGCAGCAACAACAAAGCCAAGCGAAGTACCTATAGTTGTGGAAGCGTTTAATGAATCAGTAAAAGGGCTTAACGCGAAGTTTTCTTGCCACATATGCTTTAGCGACTACAGCAAGCTTTTTCCGCATGTACTCGAAATGAATTGCGAGCAGCTTGCGTTGGAGTTTGCAAATAAATGCAAGCATGGATTTGAAGGTTATGAAATACTCAAGCTATTCAATGAATACGGCTATGATAAAGAGATTGGTTTGGGCGTACTCGATGTTCATAGCGATGCTATTGAAAGTGTTGCAACAATAAAGGCGCGCATAGAGTATGCAACAAAGCTTATGGGTGATGCGAAGAACATATATGTGAATCCCGACTGTGGCTTGCGCACAAGAAGCTGGGGTGTTGCTTTTAAAAAGCTCAAAAATATGGTTGAAGCTTGCAGGCTTGCGAGAAGGGAGTTTGGTGAGGAATGAGGCTATGTGATTTGAACACAAAGCACAAATTCTTGACAACAGAATTTAGCTTTGGCCTTGATATTGAGTTTGCAAAGGAGCTATTGCATCTAATCGATGCCATAACAGTGCCTGCGCTCAAAAAGAGTGCCAGAACGCAAGCAAACTTTGACCCAAAGAAGCATTGCATAGCGGATGCATACAAATTGAAGCGCGCACATATCGAACCTATTGTTACGGTAACCTGCAGGGATTTTAGCAAGCAGGATGAAAACATTCTAGCAGAACTTCTGAAAAACGATATAAAAAACCTGCTTGTTCTTTATGGTGACAAGCACGAGGAACCTTACGAAACAACATATCACTTCGAGAATACACTTGCGCTTATAGAATGGATAAAAAAATCCAGCAAGCAATTTTGCTTTGCTGTTGCATGCGATCCCAATATAGAAAACATAGAAACACAGCTAGAATCGCTTGTAGCAAAAGAGCGCGCAGGCGCAAGCTTCACTATAACACAACCGATTTTCAACTTGAAAAACGCAAAAAAGTTGTTTTGCAGGCTTGCGGAAGAAGCGCCTAAATTAAGAATTATTGCTGGAATTGCAATGCCGCATACCGAAGCACAACTGAATTTCTTGAAACAAAAACTTTCGATAATGATTCCAGAAGATGTCGAAAAGAAACTATTGCATGCGGAACAAGCAAAGGAGTTTGCTCTGGAAACCGCAGCACAGCTTGAAGAATATGTGCATGGTTTTCATGTGTTTCCAATAGGAAAGAAAGAGCTTGTCGCAGATGTTATAAATGTGCTAGCAAGAAATCAGCAGCATTAATCATTTTTTAAACCTTTTAAGGTGCAGCTTCATATGCCTTAAAACTTTAACTGCGTTTAGCCTGGTATTTCTATGATTGACCGCTTGCTGGTTAGGAAGTTTCTTGGGTGGTTTTTTCCACGTGGCATACGTAATCCCCCGATATTTTACCTTTAAAATGCTCTCAAAAAGAACTGTGGCGATTCCTTTAAATTATAATTCTTATAAAAGATATTTACTTTTTAATAATTTTGTGGTTTGATTTTGATACTTCTCTTAGCGAGGTGATAGTTTTGGCTAAAAGCGCTAAATCGAAGAAAGTGAAGAAAAAAGAGGTTAGTGAAAAGGTTGAAAAAGAGGTATTGCCATTTCCAAACTCTGTTGTGGTTAGGCATATGCGCGAGCATCTGGACCCTGGCAAACAGATAAAGAAACGTGTGAAGATTGAGATGAATAAATGGCTTGGAGATATGCTCGCAAAGGTAACTGAAGAGATGAATAAATTGCCATACAGGTATGTTGATTATGCAATGTTTAAGGATGCTGTAGCAAAGTATACGAAGCTTGAAGAAATTGCTGAAGAGCGGGAGCGCTTGCTTAAGTACATAGACAAACTTAAATCCGATTGTGAGTTCATGGAAAAGGAGATAAAGCGCAAGTACCAGGTTGAGGAAGAATTTGAAAGCTAACTAGTTCTTCCCAAAAAGAAGCTCTCGCACGCGCGAAGCGATCCTTGAATTCTTATTTATCAGCAGGTATGCGAAAAGCTTTGCAAAATTATGCGCCTTTCTTTTCTGCGAAGCCTTTTCAAAATCGATAATAACCGGTTTGTTGTTTCTAACCAGGATGTTTACTCCGCGACCAGCGAGCTGTCCGTGGTCCAAGCCAGCTTTATCCATTGCAATCGCTTGCCAGAAAAGTTCCTTCAAAAATTCAAGGAGCTGTGCTCTGGTGATGTTGCTGAAAAGCCATTCGCCCAAGGGCATGCCATCTACAAATTCCATAAGCACTATTCTATTCTTGCTGTCGTATGTATATAGCTTTGGACCTATGCCAAGCGAATTGGCTTTTTTCAGGTTCAAAACCTCCTTTTTGAGCATCTCTTTTCGCGTTGAGTCAGCACGCTCAAGCTTCAGAGCAAATCTTTTGCGCTTGCGCCTTACAAGAAAAACGAATGAGGAATGGCCTAAGGCAAGCTGCCTTTCAAGCTTGAGCTTATGCTTTTTGAGAAAGCTTTCTAAGCGCTTCTTTTCACTCTCATAAATAGTGCGCATCACATCACTTTAAGCTTTTTAAGTATGGAAGTGAGCTCGCTCAGAGGTATGCCTGTATAGAAGAGCGCATCACCATCTATGTGCTTAGCAAACATTAGCACAGCGCTGCCATCAAAAGCACCGGAAAAGTTCAGCACGGGATAACGCTTTATATAATCCTTTATTTCCTTGCTGCTGAGCTTCTTGAATTGAACCTTGCACCTTTTAAGCCTGGAAAACATCCTGCCGGATTCGGAATCAATAACTGCCAAGCCAGCAACAATATCAACCCGCTGACCGGAGAATGTTTTTAACATTTCATAGGCCTCTTTCCTGCTTTTGGGTTTTTCGTAAATCTTACCCTTAAAAACCACAATGAGGTCGCAGGCAATAACCACAGCGTTCTTAACTCTGCTAGCAACATCCTTGGCTTTTAGCTGTGCGAGCTTCAATGCGCGTTTTTCTGGATTTCTCTCGCCAAAGGATTCCTCGTCTAGCTGCGAGGGAATCACTGCAAACTTCAAGCCGAGAAGCTTTAGCGCGTTTTTTCTCGATTCTGAGCGCGAAGCCAGTATTATTCTCTTCTTTTGCAAGGGCATCACCTATTTTGGAGATGCCTGAAAATCGTTTTAAATGCATTTTTATAGCCAATATTAAAAATATATTCTAAAAATTATTTCTGTGGATAATTTAATGGTTTAGTTTCTGGAGGAAATAAAGTGGAACGCAGATTAATAACAGCAGCACTGCCCTATATAAACAACATACCTCATTTAGGGCATATTGTGGGCTCGCATCTGCCAGCAGATATATTTGCAAGGTACTGCAGATTGAAAGGCTATGATGTGCTATTTGTCGGCGGCTCTGATGAAAATGGCACGCCTTCAGAGCTTGCTGCAGAAAGCTTGGGTATTGAAATAGAAGTATTTCTTGATAAGATGTATCAGGAACATAAGAGGATCTATGAATGGTTCTGCATTTCCTATGATAATTTCTCCCGCACCTCTCGCGAGATACACCACAAAACAACCCAGGAGTTTTTCAAAAAGGTCTATGAGAACGGCTTTATCACCAGAGGAAAATTGAAAACTTTTTATTGCGAAAAGGATAAGCGCTTCCTGCCTGATAGATATGTTGAAGGTACATGCCCCAAATGCGGATATGAGCATGCAAACGCAGACCAATGCGAAAAATGCACCGCGTTACTTGATGCAGAACATCTTTTGAATCCAAGGTGCAAAATTTGCGGTGGCACGCCGGTGATAAAGGAATCCGAACACCTATTCCTGCGATTGGATAAACTTTCGGATAGGCTGGAGAAATGGCTTAAGCAAAACAAGCACTGGCGCCCACAGGTAACAAACCTGGCATTGGGCTGGATTAGAGAGGGTCTGAAGCCAAGATGCATTACTCGCGATTTAAAGCATGGCGTGCGTGTTCCGATAGAAGGCTTTGAGGATAAGGTTTTTTATGTATGGTTTGATGCACCTATTGGCTATATTTCCTCAACAAAAGAAAAAAGCAAGGATTGGGAAAAATACTGGAAGGATAAAAAAACAAAGATATACCATTTCTTAGGGAAAGATAATATTCCATTCCATACAATCTTCTGGCCAGCAATGCTAATGGCAAATGGCGAATTCAATCTGCCATACCAGGTTGTCGGGCTGCAGTATCTGAATTACGAGGGCGGAAAGTTTTCCAAGAGCCAGAAGCGCGGCGTTTTCTGCGAAAAGCTGCCGGAATCAGGCATAGATGCTGATGTTATGCGTGCATACCTCACCTTTTTGATACCTGAGATTGCGGACACAGAATTCAAGTGGAGTGATTTTCAGGCTAGGATCAATTCGGACATAATAGGGAATTATGGAAACTTCGTTAATAGAGTATTAAGCTTCATATATTGTAAACTTGGGAATAACATAGAAAGGCCAAAAGAATCCGAACTTACGCGCTCGGATAAAGAATTTATAAGGGTTATAAAAGAGAAAGTGGAAAGAATCGGGGATCTTCTGGAAAGCATACAGCTCAGAAATGCCTTCAGGGAGATACTTGCGCTTGCAACCGCTGGCAATAAATACTTCAATGAGAATGAGCCCTGGCACCTGATAAAAAAGGATATTAAAAGAGCCAACAATGTGCTCTATTTGTGCGCCAATTTATGCAGAACTCTAAGCATTGTTTCTGAGCCTTATTTGCCAAATACTGCCCAGAAGATCTGGAAACAGCTGAATTTGGAAGGGAGCGTTAATGAACCAGGCATATGGGATTCAGCAGCAGAAATAGCACTGCCCGAGACCCATAGCGTAAACAAGCCATCCATATTATTCCATAAATTAACTGACGCGCGCATAGAGGAGCTCAAAAAAACGGTTTCAGATGCTAAAGAGCTCAAAAGTTATTTTGAGTGAAAGTGCGATTGCCTTTCACCGCTCGGTGATAGCGCAGAATGAAGCATTAATTTTTAAACCTTTCAGGCATTCTTATTCTTTATAATATAATATACTTATTTTGCACCGTGTGAAAAATGCTATGTATAGAAAATACTTATATGGAGGTGAAAAAATGGTGCAAGAAACGAACCAAAAACCCGTTATCTTCCTTTCAGAAGGTACAAAAAGGACCAGAGGCAGGGATGCACAGGCAATAAACATACTGGTTGCAAAGGCAGTTGCTGAAGCGGTCAAAACCACTCTAGGCCCAAAAGGCATGGACAAAATGATTGTGGACGAGCTCGGTGATGTTATAATAAGCAACGATGGCGCAACAATACTGGAAGAGATGGATGTGGAGCATCCAGCAGCCAAGATGCTGGTGGAGATTGCAAAGACACAGGATGAAGAGGTTGGCGATGGCACAACAACAGCAGTGGTTATTGCAGGCGCTCTGCTTGAAAGGGCAGAAAAATTGCTTGACGATGGCATACACCCAAGTGTAATAGTGAAAGGCTACAGGCTCGCATCAAGGAAAGCAAGAGAGATCGCAACACAGGTCGCTGACAAAATATCGATTGATGACAAAGCGATGCTCAAGAACATAGCGATGACTGCAATGACAGGAAAGAGCGGTGCTGAAGCGGAGGAATCACTGGCAACGATAGTTGTGAACGCGATAATGCAGGTTGCGGAGCATACAAAGGAAGGCATAGTGATAGACAAGGATATGATAAAGCTTGAGAAGAAGGAGGGAGCAACGCTCAGTGATAGTCAGCTTATAAACGGAATAGTTATAGACAAGGAGATTGTGCACGCGGATATGCCAAAGCGCATCGAAAGGGCAAAGATTGCGCTTGTGGATTCAGCACTTGAGATCAAGGAAACAGAGACTGATGCGGAGATAAGCATTTCCGATCCAGAGCAGTTGCAGGCATTCATAGATAAGGAAGAAGCAATGCTCAAGGATATGGTTGACCAGATAAAGAAAGCTGGTGCCAACGTAGTATTCTGCCAGAAGGGCATAGACGATATAGCGCAGCACTTTTTGGCAAAGGCAGGCATAGCTGCAGTAAGGCGCGTAAAGAAATCAGATATGGAAAAGCTTGCAAAGGCCACAGGCGCGAGGATAATAACAAGGCTCAAGGATTTGAATAAGGAAGACCTTGGCTTTGCGAAGCTCGTGCAAGAGAAGAAGATTGGTGGCGATGCCATGGTCTTTGTTGAGGGCTGCAGAAACCCCAAGTCTGTAACAATACTGATAAGGGGCGGCTCAGAGCATATCGTTGATGAAGCAGAGCGAGCAGTGAACGATGCCATAGGCACAGTAACAGCAGCGATAAAGAGCGGGAAGATTGTTACAGGCGGCGGAAGCATAGAGATGGAAATCGCAATGAAGCTCAGGGACTATGCTACAACAATAGGTGGCCGCGAGCAGCTTGCAATAGAATCATTCGCTGATGCTCTGGAGGTAATTCCAAGAGCGCTGGCAGAGACGGCAGGTATGGACCCTATAGATACTATCGTTGAACTTAGGGCAAAGCACAGAGGCAAAGATGGTAAATACCTCGGCGTGGATGTGTACAGAGGCAAGCTTGCAGATATGAGCAAGCTTAAGGTTATAGAGCCTCTCACAGTTAAAACACAAGCAATAGCATCTGGCGCTGAGGTTGCAGAGATGATTCTGCGCATAGATGATATAATTGCAGGCTCCGCAAAAAGCAAAGGCAAGGGTAGCCCCAGCGAATCCTCTGAGTTCGAGTAAACAAAGCTTTTTTTAATTATTTTTCCCTTCTCCTTTTTTAATTATGCTCGCAATTGTGGTTGTAGGTCTCGCAAGAAGTGGCAAGGATACCTTTGCAAACTACCTGGTCGAAAAATACTCATTCAAGAAATTCGATTTCTTCAATGATGTTATAGTTCCGCTTATGAAAAAGCAGGGCTTAGAAATCACAAAGGCGAATGCAAGCACTTTTGGCAATGAAATGCGTGCCAAGTTTGGCATGGGCGTTTTTGGCGAAAAGATGGCAGAGCTTATTAAAAACCATGATAAGGTTGTTATAACAGGAGCTCGCTCAATGGAAGAACTAACACCGATAGAAAGACAAGCCAGCAGATTTTATATAGTGCGCATCGAAGCGCCAAAGGAAACTCGCTTTGCCAGACGCACAGAGCTTGATGCAGACACTCAACAGGAGTTTTTCGCGAGAGATGAAAATGATATAAAGAACAAGGGCCTAGGTGAGGTTCTCAAGGCAGCAAACATTGTTATCGTTAATAATTCCACATTAGCCGAATTCTACAAGGCGATTGACGAACTTATGGAAAAGATTTAAATATTTTGAATGCTTTCTCTTTGTGGTGATACTATGGCTGATGTTGCTGGCGAAACAGCAGGTTTTGTGCAGCGCGCACTTGCAAGTCTTGCAGACCAAGTCTATGAAATGCTGCCAAATGTCCTCGGGATTTTTGTTTTACTGGTGGTTGGTTATATTGTCGGATTTATAATAAAGCGCATAGTGCTCCGATTGCTTGCAGGCATGAGAATAGACGAATGGCTCGAAGAGCAGAATCTCAGCGATGTCATTGCAGGGCACACCGTAACCAATATAATTGCGAGTGTAATCCAGTGGTCAATAATTCTCCTGTTTTTAGCACAAGGAGCCGCACTCATGCAGTACGAGGTTCTGAAGAGCACCTTGCAAGGGCTTGTATACTTCGTTTATCTGTTCATCCTTGCAATACTAATAGGGTTAGCAGGGCTTATAATTGCACGATATGTCAGGAATATCCTCGAGGTTTCGATGACAAGGTTCAGGAAAATTATAGGGATTGCCGCCGAACTTCTGATTCTTTATATGGCGCTGGTAATGGCACTTAAAGTGATTCCAACGATAGATACAACGATTCTCGAATACGCTTTTATAATAGGTTTTGGCAGCATAGCATTTGCAGGTGCTCTTGCAGTAGGGCTCGGCTTTGGCCTGGCATTCAAGGATGAAGCGAAAGCCATGCTCAAGGAATGGGAAACACCGAAAAAGCGCAAGAAATAGCGGTGTTGAACATTTTCCTTCATTTTTTTATTTTTTTATAATGTTTATATAGAAGCTGCGCTCAAGCAACTTTTGGAGCTTGCCCTTACATGGCTTTATTTGTGTGTTGGTCTCTTTTTCAATGCGACCCGCAAACTTCTTTAGAAACTCTGGATCGCTGCAGTCTATCTCAAGCACAACCTTTTGCTCAGGCATCAGACCTTTTTCCTTTCTCATAGCCTGTATGCGCCTTACAAGTTCGCGGAATTCCCATTCCTGCTTAAGCTCTTCACTAACCGCTGTATCCAAACACAAGGAAAAGCCTTCGAAGTCCTTGCATGCGAGCCCTTTTTGCTTTTCTTTGGCTTCTTCCACCTCAAGCACATTACATGCAACTTTAAGTAAGGGAAGCAACTCCTGGAGCTCCTTGCCAGTTTTCGTTACGACAACGAGGCGTTTCAGTGGCCAGCGGCGCCTGAATCTGAGCTCTTCCCTAAAGGCCAGGCATGCCTGCACAACGGCAAGCGCTTTTTCAAACAATTCCTCAAGCTTTTCATCGATAAGCCTGCTGTTCACCTCTGGGAATTCATACATATGAATGCTTTCTTTCGAATTAGCTTTCTTAAACTGCTGGAAGATGAACTCTGCTATGTGCGGAGTTATTGGGCTCGAAACCCTGAGCAAACCAGATAGCACGTAGGAGAATATATTAGAAAGCAGCTTGCGTTCATTTGCAATGCGCTCGCGCACAAGCTTTACATAGGTTCTGCTGAAGTCCTCTATAACAAAGCGTTCAAGTGCCTGCGATAGATTCCAGAGCCTATAACTGTTGTAATGTTTAATGAGCCCTTTGATTAGTCTGTTGTATCTGCTCAGAAGCCAGCGATCCTCAACCTTGAGTTCTTTTTCTTCTATGGTGTCACAGTCAAGGTCCAAATCAAGATACATATTTGCAAAGTTGTACAGGTTGAAGAATATATTGAAGAACCTCGATATATCCTTGAATTCATCCCAGCTAAACAGAATATCATTGCCTCTAGACATCTTAACCAAATAATAACGCAGATGGTCTCTGCTATACCTAGCAATAACATCTTTTGGAGTGACCACATTGCCTAGGCTTTTACTCATCTTCTTTTTGCTAACATCGAGAACCATACCATGAGCAACTATGCTCTTGTAAGGCCGTGTGTCAAAACATATATAGCTTGTTATAATCTGTGAGTTCCACCAGCCACGCACCTGGTCAGTGCCTTCTATATTAAGGTCTGCAGGCCAGAATTTTTTGAAAAGCTTATCATCCTTAGGATAACCAAGCGCTGCCCAGCTTGAAACACCTGAGTCAAACCATACATCAAAAACCTCCGGAATTCTATGCATTGTGCCGCCGCAATCACACTTTATTGTAACCTTATCGATATAAGGTCTATGAAGGTCCGGAAGCTTGGAAAGGTTTGCCGCCTTCTTAAGCTCTTCTGCGGAACCTATTACAATGCTCTTATTGCATCGCTCGCAAACCCATATGGGCAGCGGAGCACCCCAGTAGCGTTGCCTTGAAACAGGCCAGTCGCCCAATGACTCGAGCCAGTTTCGCATCCTTGCTTTCATCCACTCTGGAACCCAGTTTACCTTTTCACTTTCTTCAATAAGCTTGGCTTGAATATCACTCACTTTGAGAAACCATTGCGGTGTTGCAAGCATGAGCAAGGGTGTTTTACAACGCCAGCAGATAGGATAATCGTGGGTAAATGCATGTCTGTAAACAAGAAAACCATCCTTTTCAAGGTCTTCTATTATCTCTGCATCTACAACCCTAGCTTTCTTGCCCGCATACTTTCCCGCTTCCCCAGTAAGTGTTCCGTCCAGCGCAACAGGGCATATTACAGGCAATTTTGCCTTTGTGCCAGCATCGTAGTCTTCTTTCCCATGGCCTGGAGCAGTATGCACCAAACCTGTGCCCTGTTCGAGCGTAACATAGCGCTCGCTCAGAATAACGCGATAAGCGTTTTTTAGTTCTGGCAAGGCGAGGTGTTTTTCAAGTGGGTTCCTATAGCGCAAGCCTTCAAGTTCCTTGCCTTTTACAACCTTTTCAATTGTGTAGCCTGCTTCAATAGCATCCATTAATTCCTGAAGAAGTTCCTTTGCAACAATCCATGTTTCATTGTTGCTCAGCTTTGCAAATGCATACTCAAACTCAGGGTGAACCATCACTCCGGTATTGCCAGGCAATGTCCAAGGTGTTGTTGTCCAGATTATAAGGAATGTATTTGGTTTATCCACAAGAGGAAACTTTACATAAATCGCCTCATCTGTCAGCTTTGTGTACTCTATTTCGTTGTAAGCAACTGCGGTTTCGCACCTAGGGCAGACATGAACAGGGTATTTTCCAAGGTAGAGCATGCCTCTTTGCTCGGCCTTTTTGAAGGTCCACCAGATTGCTTCTATGTAATCTTGTGTGAGCGTTAAGTACGGATTATCCCAGTCCATCCAGACGCCCAGGTCAAGGAACTCCTTGTTCATATCCTCAATATGCATTGTTGCAAACTTTCTGCATTCTTCCACAAAGTTTGCTATGCCAAACTTCTCTATCTCCTTCTTATGTTTTATTCCGAGCTTCTTCTCAACCTTGTTTTCTATTGGCAAGCCATGCGTATCATAGCCAGGCCTATCAAAAACATAAAAGCCCTGCATGCGCTTCGCGCGTATCACAACATCTTTCAATATCTTGTTCAGTGCTGTGCCCATATGTATATGCCCTGTTGCATAAGGCGGCCCATCCATGAAATAGAAGTTCTTTCCAGAATTAGCATTTTTTTTCCGCACTTTAGCGGGGATATTATGAGCTAGCCAGAACTCCTTAATGCGCTCTTCTTCCTTCACATTGTAGTTTCGGAGCACTGCCATAACATCAGCCAATAAAGAGAAATAATTAAAAATGGTGTATAAATTAGTGGGAGATAAATTTATTTAAATTCCACCAGTAGGCAGCTAGGGAACTAAAAATTTTATTTATTTGCATGGATGTGGTTAAGTAATGGCGAAAAACAATTATTACATAACGAGCTAATCGTGTACGATGTTAATGTAAAAAGAGTTGCAAAGGTGTGCCATTTTTTCAGGCAGTACTTGAACTGGATTCAAAATTCAGTATTTGAAGGCGACCTTACAGAAAGCGAGTTGATGAAAATAAAAACCAAACTGGTGAAGCTCCTAAATCTGGATGAAGATTCTGTTATTGTGTATAAGGTACGTTCCAAAAAAGAGATAAAGCGCGAGCAAATCGGCCAGAGCAAAGTTACTCTCTCAAACATTCTTTAGTCGTGGACCTTTTTAAATACCCCCAACAACCCCATATCCACGACAAACCTTATAAGAATTTTTAGGAATTTCATATTATTACAGCAAAATATTGGCTGTGTTAGAATCGGACTATGGTAGGATTGAAATAGCGGATGGCAAACAAGTGATGTGAATGTTTTGCTCACAGTTAGAATCTGACTATGGTAGGATTGAAATTTAGCTCATTTATAATTGTTTGATTTTTACGGTTTCACATAGGCCTTTGAAGTCGTTGTCAAGTGTTAAAATAGGTTCATTGAATTTCTTCACAAGCCAAAGATAGGCAGCATCATAATAGTTAAGCCCCGTCTTTAAGGATAGTTGCAGAACCTCTTTCCATTTGGGCTCAAAAATACTGAATTCGTTTTTGATCCATTGTATCCAGTTCTGATAAATCTCGCATGCTTCTTCTAACGAAGCCTCTTTAAATATTTTGTTCTCTTTCCAGAGGACATTGCCAAGCTCATAGTAAATTAAAGTTATGCTTTTTGGAGCCAAAATTTTGTGAAGTTTTCTATTTCTCACAGCCCATAAAAAACCACTAGCGTCAACAATCAAGCTCTGCCCTCCTCAATAGCCTTCAATAACTCTCGCTTAGTAATTTTCTTCATCTTTTTTGCATCTTGATAGATTTTTTCCAGTAAAAGCTTACGATGCGCTTCTTTAAGCGCTTTTTTCACTATGTCGTTTGGCTCTAATCCCTTCTCTTTTAGCTTTTCAATAATATCTTTTGGAATCCTCACACTTAACACA